>CAMNNG010000022.1 GCA_946545145.1 uncultured Bacillota bacterium | reverse complement strand
ATCATACTCCGATTCTTATACTCTAATCCTAACTCTTTAGTTGTTTTAAGTCAAAGTACAAAGATTTGCAACATTGTTGAGCAATCGTTCACAGTCCTATTTGCTATATGGCCAGGTACCCGCGTCCTTTCTCGCCTGTCGCTCATCTTTGAGCACCTGCACATTGGCGTACTCATATTCATTCAGTTCGCTGTCCGGAACATCGTCAGTCGTCGGTGTGTACCAGTCCTGAGCCTCAAAGTGTTTTTTCAGATCAGCTTTGCCGAATGTGAAGCCGTGTCTTGCATATATCTCATTGATCGCTATGCGAAGCTCATAATCGGTGAGGGCCTCCGCCTCCGATTCTTCGACATATGCGTCACTGCTCCAAGGAAATACATCGCCCGGCACTTCGTCATCGCTGTAGCTTTCTGTATATGTCTGCGCGGGTTCTGTCAGCCCCTTGACTTTGACCTCGGCCGAAGTTCCCGAGATCTCGAGGTTGAGTTTGGCCGCCAGCTCCTTGTCGTAGTCGATCTGTATCTTCACCTTGTCGCCGTTCGAAAGACCTTCATTCGGAGAAGCTTTATATTTGACCGAGTTCAGGAACTTGCCCATATCTTCTTTCTTCTTTTCGTTGATCGAGTTCAGTATGACCGTGGACTTGTTGCCGTCTACGACCGGCTCTGTCGAAACGATGCCGTTTCCGTCTTCACCGGTGATCTGCGGCGTCGTCATAATGGACGCAAGATCTATCGGGATAGTCTTTTCAGCCTCCGCTTTCTCCTTGGCCGCCTTGGCTTTCTCTGCTGCTATTCTGGCCTCTTCAGCCGCCTGATGCTTCTGATACATATATATTCCGCCGCCCGCAAGCGCCAATACCAGAAGTATCACCACCGGTATGATCCACTTCTTGCCGCCGCTCTTCTTTGCCGGCTGCGCTTCCTGATAACGGACTGCCTGCTGCTCTGCAGACTGCTGTTTTTCCAGCGCCGCCCCGCACTGCTCACAGAAAGCAGACTCTTCCGGATTCGCCGCTCCGCAATGCGTACAAATAACCTTTGCCATTCTCTCGCCTCTTTTCTCCTAACTAAAACTGATATTCGTATCAGTGTTTTTCCAACACTGTTTCAAGTGTATCACCCGACATTGTCATGCTTTTCAAATAAAGCGGTTCTGCCGGCCCGCCGCCGGGAAATGAAGGCACAAAAAGACGAGCATCAATGATGCCCGCCTCGTTTTTCAAGTAAGCGCCAAGTAAGCGATCAGCTTCGCTTCACTGCATTACTCCTCGCACTTCTTCAGGAGCTCTTCCCATCTCTTGTCGACTTCTTCCTGCATGATAGCGATGTATTTCTCGTTCTCAGGCTTGAAGAGGTGGCTGAATCTGCCCTGAGTCTTCAGGAAGTCTTCGATCGGAAGCTTGTTCTTCGGCTTGTAGTTGAGGACCCATTTGCCGTCGATGACCTCGAACAGCGGCCAGTAGCATGTCTCTACAGCCAGCTTGCAGATGTTGAGGATCTCAGGCGAGTCGTATCTCCAGCCTCTCGGGCACGGTGCCATTACGTTCAGGAAAGCAGGGCCTTCTGTGTAGATGGCCTTCTCGGCTTTGAGGTGGAGGTCCTTCATGTTCTGTACGAATGTCGTCTGACCTACGTAAGCAACATGATGCTCAGCTATGATCGCAGCCAGGTCTTTTCTGTACTGCGGTTTGCCCGGCGACTGCGTTCCCGAAGGAGTCGTAGTCGTGTCAGCGAACTGCGGTGTCGCGGACGATCTCTGGATACCTGTGTTCATGTAAGCGCCGTTGTCGTAGCAGACATATACCATGTCGTGGCCGCGCTCCATAGCGCCCGACAGCGACTGGAAGCCGATGTCGTATGTACCGCCGTCTCCGCCGAATGCGATGAACTTGTATGTGTCATCGATCTTGCCCTTTTTCTTCAGGGCTCTGTAAGCCGACTCTACGCCGCTGCATGTAGCCGCCGCATTTTCAAATGCATTGTGGATGAAGGAATCTTCCCACGATGTATAAGGATACATGAAGGTCGAAACTTCGAGGCAGCTCGTCGCGCATGTGATGACGGCTTTGTCTTCTTCTTTGAGTGCTCTGAGCACGTTGCGAACAGCTATCGGAGCTCCGCATCCTGCGCACATCCTGTGGCCCGGAGTGAAACGTTCCGGCTTGTTCATCATCTCTTTGAAATTGTATGCCATTTGTTCTCCCTCCTATCCTCTCAGATCCAGGTAGCGATATGTATCGCCGATCTCACCTGTCTCATCGACTGTCTTCATGTCTTCGAATACCGAAGCCAGGCTCTCGACCGTAACGTCTCTTCCGGCAAGACCATATACATAGTTCAGAACCTTCGGAGCCATTCCGGCGTTGAACAGAGCCGCTTTGACATCTGCGCCGATAGGACCGTCCTGGGAGTTGTAGCTTTCTGTTCTGTCCATGCAGGCGATGACCTTAGCTCCCTTGAGAGCTTCCGCGATCTCTTCGCCCGGGAACGGTCTGAACATCCTGATCTTCAGAAGGCCTGCCTTGATGCCCTCTTCACGCAGCATGTCGACTGTATCCTTGCATGTACCTGCAGCCGAACCCATCATTACCATGACGTAGTCGGCATCTTCCATTCTGTATTCCTCGAAGAGTCCGTATTCACGGCCGGAGATTTCCTTGAACTCCTTCGCTACTTCGAGAGCGACCTTCTTCGCGTTGATCAGACCCTGCAGCTGACCGTATTTAGCTTCCATGTAGTACGGCGGGTTAGTGTACGGACCTACTGCCTCAGGATGCTCCGGATTGAGCAGCCAGCTTTCCGGATAGTACTCGCCGACGAAGTTTTTGACTACGTCGTCCTCGAGCAGTTCGATATTCTGTACGCCGTGCGATGTGATGAAGCCGTCCTGGCAGATCATGATCGGCAGCTTTACGTCCGGATGCTCAGCGATCCTGTAAGCCTGTACGAAGTTGTCGTAAGCTTCCTGGTTCGTCTCCGCGAATATCTGGATCCAGCCTGCGTCACGGGCGCCCATGGCGTCGGAGTGGTCGCAGTTGATGTTGATCGGGCCCGAAAGAGCTCTGTTGACGACGGCCAGCGCGATCGGCAGTCTGTTGGAAGCAGCTACATACAGCATCTCCCACATGAATGCCAGTCCGCACGAAGATGTCGCCGACATCGTTCTTGCACCTGCAGCCTCGGAACCGATGCATGCGCTCATTGCGCTGTGCTCCGACTCTACCGGTACGAATATAGTATCCGTCTCGCCGTTTGCAACGAAGCTCGAGAAGTACTGCGGCAGCTCCGTCGACGGTGTGATCGGGTAAGCAGGCATGACGTCTGCGCATACCTGTCTCATCGCTGTAGCGATGGCTTCATTTCCTGAAAGTCTTTCTCTTATCGACATCGCTTATTCCCCCTTCCTCATCTCTATCGCATCGAAGGGACATGCAGCGACGCATATTCCGCATCCTTTGCAATGATCATAATCGAAGTCCAGTCTCTTGCCGTCCACTACCGGGATCGAGCTGTCCGGGCATACCGGGACGCAGAGCAGACACTGTTTGCATTTGTCTTCGATGAATACCGGTGTATCTACACGCCATTCACCTGTATTGAATTCTTTGGCAGTGCCGCCGCCGTTGATGACGCATCCGGGCGAAAGATCCTGCCACTTTACTCCTTCGTGTTGAGTTTTGATATCAGTCTTCATTATTCCACCTCCGCGAATGTCATCTTCAGAGCGTTCATGTTACCTTCGATAACCTGTGGTTTGTGAGCGAATTTGTGCTTGTAGGAAGCTTCCATCTCATCGAGGAATTTCTGCTCATCCATGATGCCGCTTACTTTAACGACTGCAGCCAGCATCGGCGAGTTCGGGAAGTATCTTCCCAGCGCCTCTACAGATATCTTGCGTGCGTCGACAGTAACGACTTTGCCCTCGTATCCTTTGAGGAGCGGTCTTATCTCATCAGCGCTCTTCGGTGTGTTGACGATGATAGCGCCTTCCTTTTTCAGACCTGCAGTTACGTCTACGGACTCCAGCAGAGTCTCATCGACTACGACGACATAGTCCGGATAGTAGATATTGGAGTGGACTCTGACTTCCTGATCGCTCAGGCGGTTGTAAGCCGTGATCGGCGCGCCCATACGCTCCGGACCGTACTCGGGGAAGCCCTGTACGTACATGCCGGTGCTGAATGCGACGTCAGCCAGCAGAAGCGCAGCTGTTTTGGCTCCCTGGCCGCCGCGTCCATGCCATCTGATTTCAGTTAACTGTTTCATTCTTAGCAGTACCTCCTTTTGCATATGATATCCATTGACGGCGGCGCATTTGTCCGCAAAATGATCTTTTCACCGGACATCTTTCCGCCATACCGTCCAACAATTATTATCTCACAAATGCAAACGCCGCTCAATGAATTGAGCGACGATTCACACGATTCTGACATGAAATTATTTCTTGTCATGAATACCTTTTTCTCATGTAATGCCGTGCAGATCCTCATCCTGACCGGCCGTAACCGCTGTAGATCTGCGCTCAGAACTGCTCATCATCGAGGATGGCTCCGCGGTTCGCTTACTTCATCCGGGGTGACATCGCCGCCCTTCAGGCGGGCGATCGCACTGTTATACGCCTTGATATACTTTGCATACGAACTGCTCGTATAGTCAGCCTTGCTGACAAGCCTGTTCAGCTGCACCAGCGTCGAGATCGCATTGTCTATCACATCGACCCAAAAACAATGTATCATCGGACGCACAAAAAGAGAGCCCTCCCGGGCTCTCCGTATCTGCTTTTGTTTTGCAGTCTGAAAGACCTGCATTCCAGGCCTATATCAGCACCTTCGAAAGGAAATCCTTTGTTCTGTCCATCTGGGGATTTCCCAGAACTTCTTCCGGCGGTCCCTGCTCGACAATGTAGCCGCCGTCCATGAAGATGACCTTGTCCGCGACTTCCTTCGCGAAGCCCATCTCGTGCGTTACGACGATCATCGTCATACCCTCGGAAGCGAGCGACTTCATAACGTCCAGAACCTCGCCGACCATCTCCGGGTCGAGCGCCGATGTCGGCTCGTCAAAAAGCATGACCTCCGGATCCATCGCAAGAGCTCTGGCTATAGCTACACGCTGCTGCTGTCCGCCGGAGAGGTTCCTCGGGAACTCTCCCGCTTTCTCAGCAAGTCCGACGCGGGCAAGAAGTTTTTTCGCCTTTTCCTCGGCCTCCGCCTTGCTCTCTCCCTTGACGTTGACCGGTCCGCATGTCAGATTGTCGAGCACCGACATGTGAGGGAAGAGATTGAACGACTGGAACACCATGCCCATCTTCGTCCTGATCCTGTCGAGATTCTCATCGGTGATCAGCTCACCGTCCATGAATATCTCGCCGTCCGTCGGCTCCTCGAGCCTGTTGATGCAGCGGAGCATCGTGGATTTTCCGGAGCCTGACGGCCCGATGATGCACAGCACTTCGCCTTCATTCACGGACTGGTCGATCCCCTTGAGGACCTGGTTTTCGCCGAAATATTTGTGAAGACCCTTTATCTCTATCATGCCGCTGCCTCCTTCCTTGCTCTCCTGCGTTCATATCCGTTGATCAGCTTGGACAGCGGTATCGTCAGGATCATGTAAGCAAGCGCTACGCCGATATATGCCGGGAATGTCTCGAATGAAGACGAATTCCACAGCTGGCCGTGACGCAGTATCTCGACGACTCCTACGTAACCGAGTACAGACGTCTCCTTGATGAGAGTTACAAACTCGTTCGCGAATGCCGGAAGGATCATGCGTATAGCCTGCGGGATGATGATGAGCCTCATAGCCATTCTCTTGTTCATGCCAAGAGATCTGGCCGCTTCCATCTGTCCCTTGTCTACGGCCTGTATGCCGGACCTGATGATCTCAGCCATGTAGGCAGCCGAGTTCATGCCGCACACGATAACGGCCGGTATGACCAGATTCGGCCATTTGAAATCAGTTCCCATGGACTGGATCAGCTGCGGCACGCCGTATGCCATGATGAGCGCCTGAACGAGCATAGGCGTTCCTCTGACGATATCGATATACAGTTTCGAGATCAGCTTGAGGGCCTTACTGTTCGATTGAGAACAGAGTGCCAGGAGCAGACCTACTGCCGCTCCCAGCACTATTGCTACCAAACTTACCCAGATAGTCGTGGGTATGCCCTTACAAGCGATCAGAAAACCCTGCAAATAGACTTCCATTAGGTTGCTTTCCTTTCGCTTTTATATTTTACGGATTTTGAGGTGTTCCTTAGTTGAACCACTTCTCGATGAGCTTGTCGTACTCGCCGCTTTCCTTCAGGTTTGCAAGTCCTGCGTTGAGTTTGTCAAGAAGCTCTGTGTTGCCCTTCTGTACTGCGAATGCGAACTCTTCGAGCTCACCGAACTCTTTGCCGACGAACTTGGCGATGTCGCCGTGCTTGTTGAGATAAGCTTCACCTACCGGCTTGTCAACGACTACGCCCTGAACGTCGCCGTTCTTCAGCTGCAGATAGCAGTCTGTCCAGTCGTTGAGAACTACAGCCTTAGCGATCTTACCTTCTTCTTTGAGCTGTTTTACATACTCGCCGCCTGTCGTTCCGATCTGGCTTGCGAGAGCCATGTCGCTCGTTACAGCGTCGATGCTTTCAACATCGCTGTCAGCAGCGACGAGGAGCATGAGCTGGCTCTGGAAATATGTCTCACCAAAGTCTACCTTTTCAGCACGGTCTCCTGCCAGTTTGTTCATTCCTGCGCAGATGATGTCGCCCTGGTTGGACTCGAGAGCCGGGATAAGCGAATCGAATTCCATGTTCACGAACTCGATCGAAAGACCCTGGTCCTCAGCGATCGCATTCATCATGTCGACGTCGAAGCCTTTGATCTCTTCTTCGCCGTCCTCTGTGAACTCGAACGGTTTGAATGTTGCGTTCGTTACGACCTTGAGAGTGCCGCTGTTGTCTACAGCGCTTCCTGCGCTCTCAGCGCTGTCCGAACCGCCGCATCCTGTAAGCGCGAATGCCAGCGCCATCATGAGTGCCAATACACCTACTAATGTTCTCTTCTTCATAATACCTGTCTCCTGATTCTTTATCTTCCTTTTTAAACAAGAATAATGGTTAGATAAGTTTTGCTATGCATGATAATAACATTTTGTGCATAAATACGCAATGCATTTCGGAGAATTCTTCTCAAATAATGCAACTATTTCTGTATAGCGCCTTTGCGCACTCCCTGTTTTCATGCATAAGACTTGTATATTATATGCCTAGACATGTTGCAATTCAACAAAAATTCTATCTTTCAGTTTGGGCGCTTATGTATTATAATCAATTTGCTTTTAAGTAAGCGAAAAGTCCGGTCATCCGGAAATCATCAGGAAAAACAACAGGAAAGAGGTAAGGAAATATGCTGGAACTGCTGCTTGTACAATATGAAGAAATGTTCGGGGAACCGTTCCCCCTCAAGAAGGTCGCCGGAAGACGCGAGATCGATGTCATCAACATCCTCCTCGACTGCGTCCGCACGAGATCTCCGTACGACCCGGTAAAGCGCGTGCCCGATATCGTTACCGGCGCACCGTCGTCGATATAGACGGACTTTGACCACGCAAAGAAAAGCACCTCGCCCGGAAGAGCGAAGTGCTTCTTTTTTTCGTTTTTTCCGGAACACTCAGTTTCCGGGTCTCAGCTTCAGGCCTGATCAGCCCTTCGGGCCTGCTTCTACGATGGCCTTGTCCATGTTCGGATACTTATCCGCGAAGTTCTTCGAGAACATGCCTGCAAGCTTTTTGGCCATTTCATCATAAGCGTCCTTGTCAGCCCATGTCTCTCTCGGGTTCATGACCTCACTCGGCGCGCCCGGGCAGCTCTGCGGGATGTCGAGGTTGAACAGGTCGTCATGCTTGTATTCGACCTTTTCGATCTCTCCGTTCAGAGCAGCTGTGATCATGGCTCTTGTGTACTTGAGCTTCATTCTGGAGCCCGTTCCGTAAGGACCGCCTGTCCAGCCTGTGTTCACGAGGTATACCTTTGTATCATATTTCTCGATCTTTTCGCCGAGCATGTTTGCGTATACGTTCGGATCCATCGGCATGAACGGCTCGCCGAACAGTGTCGAGAACGTCGGTACCGGCTCTGTGATGCCTCTCTCAGTTCCTGCGACCTTCGATGTGAAGCCCGTTACGAAGTGGTACATAGCAGCTTCCTTGCTGAGCTTCGAGATCGGCGGAAGAACGCCGAAGCTGTCGGCTGTCAGGAAGATTACTACCTTCGGGATGCCGCCTACGCCCGGGATGGCTGCGTTGTTGATGTATTCGATCGGATATCCGACACGTGTGTTGTCCGTGATGCGGTTGTCCGAATAATCCGGATGTCTGTCCTCGTCGAGGATAACGTTCTCTACGAGGCTGCCGAATTTGATCGCGCCGTAGATGTCAGGCTCATTCTCGGGATCGAGGTCGATGCACTTCGCGTAGCAGCCGCCCTCAAAGTTGAAGATGCCCGTCTCCGACCAGCCGTGCTCGTCGTCTCCGATGAGCTTTCTTGCCGGGTCAGCCGACAGAGTCGTCTTGCCTGTGCCGGACAGTCCGAAGAAGACAGCCGTCTCTCTCGTCTCGGGATCCATGTTTGCCGAGCAGTGCATGGGAAGCACACCCAGTTTCGGCATCTCATAGTTCATTACCGAGAAGACGCTCTTCTTGATCTCGCCGGCATACTGCGATCCGGCGATGAGTACCTTTTTCTTCTCATAGTCGATCATGATAGCGGCTTCGCTGTTGACACCGTCTACCTCAGGGATGCATTTGAATCCCGGTGCTACGATAACGGTGTAGTCAGCCTCTCCGAAGTTCGCGAGTTCCTCTTCAGTCGGTCTGATCAGAAGATCTCTGATGAACAGGTTCTGGCTTGCGAGTTCATTGACGATGCGGAACTTCTTCGTGCATGCCGGATCAGCTCCTGCCATTCCGTCAAAGATAAATATCTCTCTACCCTGCAGATAAGCGACCATCTTTGCTTCGATCGCTTCGAATTTCTCTCTTTCGATAGGAACATTGACTTTGCCCCACGCGATCTCGTCATGTACTGCAGGTACATCGACGATGAATTTGTCGTCAGGCGAACGGCCTGTGTATTTTCCCGTCTCGACTACGAGCGCTCCTGTGTCGCTGAGTACGCCCTCGCCGCGCTCCAGAGCCTTCTCGACCAGCTTGGCCGGCGCAAGATTGCGGTATACAGCCGACGGGTTGATTATGCCGAGTTTCTCAAGTCCGAAAGTTTCCATGTGATCCCTCCTGTAAGATGTCACGTTTTTTTGGTTCAAACTGATTTCGCTTGCCCGCGCTGACCTGCGTGCTTTGATCCCCGTCCGCAATAGGCGTACGGACACGCATGCCGCGCTAAAGAATATTATATATCTCCAATTGGAATATATCAATTGCTATATGTTCGAAAACTGTTCATTATCCAAGCATTACGTCGCTTTTTTTCATGCTTATGGCGATCATCCTGTTAAGTCTGAGCGCAGGATAGTAAAGAAGCAGTCCGAAGGCCATGGCGATCAGGGTGAACGCTCCGAGGACGGCTATGCTCTTTACATAGGTGTCGCCGTACATACCGCAGACGCACTCCTTCATCGCGTCCATCGCGTATTTGAACGGCATGGCCGGATTCAGCACTCTGAACACAGGCGGGAGCACCTCGACCGGATACGTTCCTCCGGCGCCCGCCACCTGCATGACCAGGACGATGACGCCAAGCCCGAGACCTATATTATCCAGCGCGAATACGAGAGCGTAGTTGATCATCGTAAAGCAAATCCCGTTGACGCAGGCCGCAAGGACGAACAGCCCCGGATGCTCGCACTGTATCCCCGCGTACAGCAGGTCGCCGAGAGATACGATCAGAGCCTGAGCCAGTCCGATGAACAGGAACAGCCTGTATCTGCCGAAAAAGCTTTCGTACAGTTTCAGTTTTCCGAGCCCCTGCTTTCTTCTGACCTTCGAGCTGATCAGAACGGCCGCAAGCAGCGCTCCGACCCACTGGGCGAGCACCGTGTAGAAGGGCGCCATGGCCGAGCCGTAGTTCGCGACCGGATAGATCGTCTCCGTCTTCATCCCGACCGGCTGGGATATGAAGTCCGCGATCTTCTCGGGATCAGAAGTCAGAAGCGCATTGACATCGTCCAGAGCATCGCTGTCTGCGATTGCGTTGAACATCATCGAAAGCGCGCTCAGCCCCTGCCTCATCGTTCCTATCGTCTCTGCGGTGCCGTCAAGACCTGACCTGAGATGTCCGAGCGAAGCCTGTGCTTCTCCCAGCGCTCCCGAAAGGGCCGAAAGGTCTCCGTAAGCATCCCCGAGCGAATCGCTCACGTTCGATATGGCATTGTTCGCATCGTCCACTGCCTTGTTCACTTTCTTATCTATATCAGCCGACACTTCAGCTTTGATCGAGCCGGCCTCTTCTTTTGCCTCGTCAAGTTCCTTCACCAGATCTTCGGCTGCAGCCTTGATCTCAGGCCACGTCTCTTCCGTTGCCTTCTCCATCGATCCGAGCTTTCCGGATATCGCTGCGAGCTTTCCGGATACGCTTTCGAATTTTTCCGCCAGCACTGTCAGTCCGAGCTTTCTCAGATTCGCGGCCACGCTGTCGGTCTTCGCCCTGATCTTGTCGACGGCGTCCTTTTCTTTTTTCAGTTTTTCACCCGCAAAGCTGTTCCACGCGTCCATGTCCTTCGAAGCGGCTGCTACGTCACTCCGGATCTTCGCAAGGTCTCCCGCTATCGCCGACGATGCGTTCTCGACCGACTTCGATGCCGACTTGTTCTCCGTTTTGTCAGGCGCCTTGATCTCGGCCTGGTCCGCAAGCTCCTTCTCGCTTGAAAGCGAATCCTTCGCGCTTCCTATGAGGCCGTCAGACACCTTGATGAGGTCTGACGCCGCATCGGAAAGCTGTGCCGCAGATGTTATGACTGCCGAGCACTGCCCGAGGTCCCTGTCCAGATCGTCCATGCGCTCCGCAAGGTCTGCAAATACCGCTCCCGGCTCCAGCCCGGCGTTGTCCGCCGCTACGGCTGCTTCAGATACGTACTTCGCCAGTGTCTCTATGAACGCCTGATCCACTTCCTCCTGGACGGCGCTCTTCGCCTTTCCCGTTATTTTAGGAGCGATGGCGTTCAGTTTTTCGTTCTCCAGATACTTGAGCTTCGGATGCTTCAGCTCTCCCGCGGTGAAGCTCATGACGTTCTGTGAAAAATCCTCCGGAACGATCAGGGCCGCGTAGTAATCTCCGGCTCTTACGCCTTTTTCCGCCTGCTTACCGGACTTTACCATCACCCAGCCGATGGAGTCGTTCGCTGCCAGAGCGTCCTGTATCTTTTCTCCCACATTGATCTTCACGCCCAGAAGCTCGGCCCCTTTGTCGTCGCTTGCCACGGCGACCTTTATCCTGCCGGTCGACTCCGGTTCATACGGATCCCAGTTCGAGAAGATGTTGAACCACGCGTAGAGGCACGGGACCACGCACAGGCCCAGGAGCACGACTATCGCGACGACGCTCGAAGTCAGGCGTCTGAAGTCAGAGAATACTATCTGAAGTATGTGTCTCATCTTCGCCCTCCTTCCTTATGCGCGCTCTGACCGCTTTCCAGAGCGTTTCCTGATCCACCATGAGATCGCCGTAGACAGGGTCTTCGTCGAGCCCCTCTTTTCTGAGCATTTCCTGTACTGTGTTTTTTATCGTATAGTCAAGGTATTCCACGCCTATCAGGTAGGCGCACAGCGCGAACATACAGATGATCCAGACGATCAGGAACAGCACCTTGTCGCTGTCCGTCAGACGGCGGATCAGTTCGAGCGCGAACGGGAGCACGACAAGGCCGATGCTTCCGATCTTTATGCGCTTTTTGTTTCTTTCGTGGAATCTGACCAGCTTCCCGAGCAGTTCATCATACAGTCTTTCATAACGGCGATCCTGTTCTTTTTCCATTTACAGCACCTCCGTTTCTTCAAGTTTCTCTGTCACGAATCTGTTGACGCCGATGAACGGCCGTCTTACCAGAAGGCCGATCAGAATGCCGGCGATGAGGAATACCGACAGCTCCGCAAGATAGACCGCATATTCATTTCCGTATGTCCCGAACATCGCCTCACGCATAGCGTTGATCGCGTAAGGGAACGGGAAGAAGCGGTATATCTTCCCGAATATCTCCGGAAGGATCTCTATCGGGAAAGAGCCGCTCGAGCCTGCGATCTGCAGGACCATTATGATGACGACTATGGCCTTGCCGATGTCTCCGAACGAGAGAGTAAGCGCATAGATCAGCATCGTGAACGCCAGACTGGCCGCGGCAGCCGCAAGCCACATCAGCCACGGGTGAACGGGGTTACAGCCCAGCAGGAAAATGTCACCTAGAACGATGACAGCCGCCTGCACCTGACCGAGCAGGATGAATATCAGAGATCTTCCGAAAAATCCCTGCGCCTCCGTCAGCTTCGGATATTTCTTTCTGTTAACGTTCGTTTTCAAAAGCGACACCAGCATGACTCCGCCTACCCATATCGCGAGGACCGAGTAGAACGGCGTCATAGCATCGCCGTATCTTTTGACGGGATAGACCGCCTCTACATCGACATCGACCAGGGTCGAGAAGAACTCGCCGTACTCGTCAGGGTCTCCTCCGAAGAAGTCCATCAGGACGGACAGCCTGTCATCGCCTTTAGCCTTTTCGGCTTTTTCTATCACATCATCCAGCTTCGATTCCGAGTCGCGGATGATCTTCTGCAGTTCTGTGAGCGACACATCCATCGCCCCAACCGTGTTTCCCGCAGCGTCGAATACCGGTCCTATGTCATCGAGAGCTCCTCCCGCCGATGACAGCAGCGGCTCGATAAGTTTGATCACCGTCTTCAGGTTCCGGATCATCGTATCGATGCTGCTCTGGAGCTGGTCCTTTCTCATGGAGTGCAGCGCTTCGACTGCCTTCATCGCTTCGGCTGCGCCGCTCGGATCAGCCAGGGCGTTCTTCGCCTCTTCGGCCCTCACTGTCATCAGTTCAAGAGTATCGAGCACGGTCCTCGCGCCCGACATACTGCTTCCCTTCGGTATCAGGAGCTTCATCTCCTCGATCTTGCTCAGGACCCTTTCGGCCTTTTCCCGGGCGTCTTTCGCAAGTTTTTCCTTTTCGGCGTCGTCAGAAGCATTCTGCAGCTTCGCTACCGCTGACTCCAGAGCCTCTGTCTTTTTCTTGAGGTCAGCATACTGGCCGTCGAGGTCGCTCTTGATCGTCTTTATTGTAGTCTTCGTTTCTTCTATCTCTCTTTTCGCCGCGCCGATCTTCTCCGACCCTTCACTCTTTTTCTGCTGAAGGTCCTGCTCGGCCGAGCTGAGAGCGTCTCTTACGGCCTGGCTTTTGCCCGTGAAACCGTCGATCGCCTTGTCGTATTCCGCCAGCGAATCGCGGAGCTCTTTCAGTTCTTTGATCGCATTGTCCGCCGCCTCCTCGGAATCCAGCTCTTTTGAAAGCTTCTTCGCATCGCCGAGGAACTTGCTCAGACCCGTCTGGAGATACTCTGCATTGATCTTCTGCTGGAGGGTGGACGCAGCCGTATCTGTTATCTTCGCTGCGACGGAGTTTTTCTTCGTGTTCGTATAATAAGTTATCGGCGGCTCATCTATCCCTATCGCCTCTTCAAAATGATAAAGATCGTAGGTGAAGCCGTCTTCGAATATCACGGCAGCATAATACTTGCCGGACTCCACCCCGGCGATCGCCTCATCAGCGCTGTCAATGATCTTCCAGTCTATGCTGTCCGAGCCCTTCAGAGAATCCGCTATCTCGGCAGCGCTGTTCTTGTATTTCCCGTTCTCTAACTCGATCCCCGTATCTCGCGATGCGACGGCGAACGGTATGTTCCCGGTATTTTTGTACGGATCCTGGTTGGCATAAATATTCACCCACGCATAGAGCGCCGGCAGGATCCCTATCGCAATTATGATGACGAACACGAAAAAGTGCGTCACTATGGACTTTATGTCGTCACCAAAGATCTTGAATATATTTTTCAAATGTACCTCTTCTGTTTTATTTCTCTACATTAATACAGTCATTACCCTGCTGGCCACTGTGTATTATATCACACATCACCGAACATGACTGCGAGGACCTCTTCAGCGCTTATCGCGCCGAAGTATCTGCTTCCCATAATGAGATCGCTCCTTACTTCCTTTCTTCCGATGTTGTAATTGT
>CAMNNG010000021.1 GCA_946545145.1 uncultured Bacillota bacterium | reverse complement strand
TATGCCGGCGAGTACTACTCGCACTACAAGACGAAGACCAAGACAGTGACGAAAAAGGTCAAGGTCAGAAACAAGAAGGGCAAGGTCGTCCGTACGAAGAGCGGCAAGGTCAAATACAAAAAGAAAAAGGTCAAAATCAGATACAAGAAGTTCTATCGCGACAACTACATTTACAAGATAGGACTGTAAGGAAGGCATCTGGATGAAACGATCCCGGCTCTGTTGTCAGAACAGCGCCGGGAACTTTTTCTTTTTGGTCAACATTTTTTTGTATTAGGGTTTATCTTTGGCCGAAAAAAGGTATAATAGACAAGCACGCCAAAAGCGTATCAGGCGCATTGCAGCAGAGCATCCGCTGCAGCGCAGCATTACTTGGAGGACATTGATGTTTAAACTTGAGAATGTAAAATGGACAGCCGAAGACGGTGCCGAGATCCTGAAGGGGATCGACTTCGAAGTCGAAGAGGGCACGCTTACGGTAATAACGGGACCGAACGGCAGCGGCAAGACATCGCTGGCGAAGGTAATAGCCGGAGTTGAAAAGATCACAGAAGGCAGCATGAAGCTCGACGACGTAGAGCTCGCTGACAAGGATATAACCGAAAGGGCGAAGATGGGAGTCGCTTACGCATTCCAGCAGCCCGTAAGGTTCAAAGGCATCACAGTGCGCGACCTGATCGAACTGGCCGACGGCAGCAAGGTCGAGGAGATGGACGTCTGCCGCATCATGAACAAGGTCGGACTGTGCACTCAGGACTACATAGACCGCGAGGTCAACGACAGCCTTTCGGGCGGCGAGATCAAGCGTATCGAGATCGCTACGGTCCTTGCGAGAAAGGACGCGAAGCTTCTCGTATTCGACGAGCCTGAAGCCGGCATCGACCTGTGGAGCTTCAACGGCCTGGTAGAGGCGTTCGAAGAACTCAAGAGCGAGAAGGACAAGGTCCTGATCGTCATCTCGCACCAGGAAAGACTTCTTGAGATCGCAGATAATATCATAGTAATAGACGGAGGACTCGTTCGTCAGGCAGGTAAGGGAAGCGAAGTGCTGCCGACACTGATGCACGGCGAAGTCGTTGGAGACTGCCCCGTCGGAAAGGTGAGGGACTAAGATGGACAAGATAACTGAGAGCCTGCTGAAACTCGTCTCCGACTGGACTGAGGACGGATACAAGGGCGCATTCAATATCAGAGAGAACGGCGGCTGCGCCGGAAGGATGTCGACGGACAACATCAAGATCGAGCCTAAGGAAGGCGGATCGGGCATCGACATCTACATCGCACCGGGAACGAAGGACGAGAAGGTCTACATCCCGGCCTGCATCAGCAAGAGCGGAGTCGATGATCTCGTATACAACGATTTCCATGTCGGCGAAGACGCTGACGTAACTATAGTAGCGGGATGCGGCGTCCACACGGACGGCGAAGAAGAATCGAGCCACAACGGCATCCACAGATTCTTCCTCGAAAAGAACGCAAAGGTCCGCTACGAAGAAAAGCACGTCGGAACAGGTGAAGGCGGTCAGAGAAAGATCGACCCTGTCACTGACGTAGACCTCAAAGAGGGCGCTGTCCTCGAGATGGATACGATCCAGATCGGCGGCGTAGACCACTCAGTCAGAACGACGAGAGGCAAGCTCGGCAAAGATGCGAAGCTCTACATCCGCGAGAGCATCATGACAGACGGAAACGAATACGCGAAGACAGACTTCGACGTCGTTATGGAAGGCGAAGACTCCGGAGTCGACCTCATATCGCGTTCCGTAGCAAAGGACGATTCGTATCAGGAATACCACTCGAAGATCAACGGCAACGCAAGATGCGTCGGCCACTCCGAGTGCGACGCGATCCTGGTCGGAAACGGCAAGGTCAACGCGGCTCCTGAACTGTTCGCGGGAGACCTCGATGCATCGCTGATCCACGAGGCTGCCATCGGAAAGGTAGCAGGAGAGCAGATCCTCAAGCTCAGGACGCTCGGACTCACAGAGGAAGAAGCAGAGCAGAAGATCATCAACGGCTTCCTCGGAGCATAGATTACAAAAACTCAGACCGGTCTTATCAGGGCCGGTCTTTTTTTTGATAAATATGACAGAGTTTTCAGACGATTATATTTTCGGATCATGATATTTGTGATAAAATAATTAAGTTGTTTGTTTCGAAAGAAACAGCTGTCTGATATCAGAAGGAAAGGACCGGATCATGATTTACAGAGAATTCAAGGACAAGAAATTATCGGCACTGGGCATGGGATGTATGAGACTGCCGGTCATAGACGGCGACGATGCGAAGATAGATGTAGAGCAGACTGAGCAGATGGTCGCTTATGCGATGGAGCACGGCATCAACTATTACGATACGGCCTGGGGCTACCACGGCGGCAACTCGGAGACGGTCATGGGCGACGCGCTCGCGAAGTATCCGAGAGAGAGTTTCTACATGGCGACGAAGTTCCCTGGATATGACCTCAATAATATGGACAAGGTCGAGGAGATCTTCGAAGAGCAGCTGAAGAAGATGAAGACGGACTACTTCGACTTCTATCTCATGCACAATGTGTGCGAACTGAATATCGACGAGTACCTGAACGAGGATCACGGCATATATGCTTACCTGATGAAGCAGAAGGAAAACGGCAGGATCCGTCATCTCGGATTCTCCGCTCACGGCAGCATCGAGGTCATGACAAGGTTCCTCGAAAAATACGCAGAGGGCATGGAGTTCTGCCAGATCCAGCTCAACTACGTCGACTGGACGTTCCAGGACGCGAAGGGCAAGGTCGAGCTTTGCAGAAAGTACGGTCTTCCGATCTGGGTAATGGAGCCGCTGAGAGGCGGCATGCTCGCGGACAAATTGCCTGAAGAATACGCGGCGAAACTGAAGGAGATCAGAGCCGATGAGGCTCCGCACGCGATGGCGTTCAGGTTCCTGCAGAGCCTGGATGATGTAGTCATGACTCTGTCGGGAATGTCGAACTTCGATCAGATGAAGGAGAACATCGCGATATATGAAACGGACAGGCCGCTCGATGAAGCGGAGATGGAAAAGCTGACGGCTGTGGCGGCCGACATGCTGGACAAGATCGTTCCCTGCACGGCCTGCAGCTACTGCGTAAGCCACTGCCCGCAGGAGCTTCCGATCCCGCATCTCATCGGCCTTTACAATGAGAACAAATTCACAGGCGGCGGGTTCATCGCCCCGATGGCGCTGGCGGCTCTTCCGAAGGAGAAGAGACCGAAAAACTGCATAGGCTGCCGCTCGTGCGAGGCGGTCTGCCCGCAGCAGATAAAGATATCGGAAGTGCTGGCTGACTTCGCAGCCGGCGGAAAATAGACCGAAGGAAGAGGTGCCCCCGCGGGGCGCCTTTTAGATTGTGTGTGGCGGGGCATATCGTTAAAAAAATATCAGGAACGGGACAGATGACCGGAAACAAAAAACGGAGGTGTGAATAGAATGAAGAAGTATGTATTCGTAACAGGGGGAGTCGTATCCGGACTGGGAAAAGGTATCACAGCGGCATCGCTGGGGAGGCTGCTGAAGAGCAGAGGCCTGAAGGTGGCATCGCAGAAGCTCGATCCGTATGTCAACATCGATCCGGGCACGATGAGTCCGTACCAGCACGGCGAAGTTTTCGTAACCGATGACGGAGCGGAGACGGACCTCGATCTGGGCCACTATGAAAGGTTCATCGATGAGGATCTCAACAGATTCTCGAACCTGACGACGGGACGCGTCTACTGGAACGTTCTGAACAAGGAAAGACGCGGTGATTACCTTGGCAGCACGGTGCAGATCATCCCGCATATAACGAACGAGATCAAAGAATACATATATAATGTAGGCGAGCTCACCGGTGCGGATGTCATCATAACGGAGATAGGAGGCACGATCGGCGATATCGAATCGCAGCCCTTTCTCGAAGCGATCCGTCAGGTCTCGCTGGAGGTCGGAAAGGAGAACAGTCTCTTCATCCACGTGACGCTCGTCCCGTACATCAAGAGCAGCGGCGAGCACAAGAGCAAACCGACGCAGCATTCCGTAAGAGAGCTCCAGTCGATGGGCATATCACCTGACATAATAGTTCTCCGGGCCGATGAGCCGATAGACGAGGACATCTTCAAAAAGATCTCGATGTTCTGCAACGTCAAAGAAGACTGCGTCATAGAGAACAGGACCGTACCCGTGCTATACGAGGCTCCACTGATGCTCGAAAAGAGCAGGCTGTCCTGGATCGTATGCCGCGAGCTGCATCTGGATGCCGGCCCGTGCGACATGAAAGAGTGGGAGGAGATGGTCGGCCGCATCCATTCGCTTGACCGTACAGTAAGCATCGCCATCGTCGGAAAGTACGTAAAGCTCCACGATGCTTATCTCTCCGTAGCCGAAGCATTGAAGCACGCCGGATACGAAAACGGCTGCGACGTGAAGATCAAATGGCTCGAGTCAGAGGACATCACGGATGAGAACGCCGCAGAGATCCTCGGCGATGTCGACGGGATCCTCGTGCCCGGCGGATTCGGCTCGCGCGGCATCGAAGGCAAGATAGCAGCCGCGAGATATGCCAGGGAAAACGATGTACCGTACTTCGGCATCTGCCTCGGACTGCAGATAGCTGTCATCGAATACGCGAGACACGTCCTTGGTCTTGCGGAGGCGCATTCGCGTGAGTTCGACGAAGAGACCCCGGACAAGGTCATCGACTTCATGCCTGATCAGAGCGGGGAGATTCCCAAGGGCGGGACGATGAGGCTGGGCGCTTACCCGTGCATCATAAAGGAGGGCTCCGCTATGGAAGCTGCTTACTCAGTAAGCGCCAAGAGGTACGGCGCTTCCTATGACGGCACAATAAGCGAGCGCCACCGCCACCGCTACGAGGTGAACAACGACTACCGCGAAGCGCTCGAGCAGGCCGGCATGATGGTGACCGGAACGAGCCCTGACGGTACGCTGGCCGAGGCCGTCGAGATCCCGGACTGCAGGTTCTTCGTCGGCGTACAGTTCCATCCTGAGTTCAAGAGCAGGCCCAACAGGGCGCATCCGCTGTTCGCTGCTTTCGTCAGAGCGGCGTACGGCGATGAAGAGGGAAATGCGGATGACTGAAAACTTGAACAGGATAAAGAACAACAAGATAGCCTTCCGGGGCAAAATGTCATTGAAATGCGAAGTGGATTTTTGTATAATAGTACAGCGAATGATCACGGGACGGCAGGAAAGGATGCCGCGAGGTGGTCTTCGGTGAAACATTCACGATTTGGTAATGACGAACTTGATACTGATAGTAGTACAGATATAAGGAGGAGACTAAATGGCATTTTCGGAAGAGGTAGGCATCGACCTGGGAACAGCCAATGTCATAGTTTATATAAAGAACAAGGGCATCGTACTTCAGGAGCCCTCGGTAGTTGCAGTTGATGAAGAGAGCAATGAGATCCTCGCAGTAGGTGAAGAGGCTCGTCAGATGCTCGGTAGGACTCCGGCGAACATCATCGCCATGAGACCTCTGAGAGACGGCGTCATCTCCGACTACGACGTAACGGAGAGAATGCTCAAGTACTTCATCAAGAAGACATGCGGCGCAGGCAAATTCTTCAGACCGCGCATCATGATCTGCGTACCGAGCGGAGTAACAGAAGTTGAAAAGAGAGCCGCAAGAGAGGCTGCTACGCAGGCTGGCGGAAAGGACGTATTCCTTATGGAAGAGCCGCTGGCTGCTGCTATCGGAGCCGGTCTTGACGTTGCAGGCCCGCAGGGCAACATGGTCATGGACATCGGCGGCGGCACATCCGACATCGCGATCATCGCGCTCGGCGGCATCGTCACCAGCACATCCGTCAAGGTCGCAGGCGACAAGTTCGACGAGTCGATCGTCAAATACATGAGAAAGAAACACAAGCTCTACATAGGTGACAGAACTGCTGAAGAGCTGAAGATCAACATCGGTACTGCATTCCCCAGAGAGGAAGAAGTCAAGATGACATGCAGCGGCCGTGACCTCGTTACAGGTCTTCCGCGCGACGTAGAGATGACGAGCGGAGAGATGCTCGAAGCTCTCGAAGAGCCGCTCCACCAGATCTGCGAAGCTGCTCACGCAGTACTCGAGAAGGCACCGCCTGAACTGGCTGCTGACATCAGCAAGTCCGGTATCTATGTAACGGGCGGCGGAGCTCTTATGTACGGCATCGACAAGAGGATCGAAGACAGGACTGGCATCAGCGTCCACATCGCAGAGGACCCGATGTCCTGTGTTGCAGTTGGTACGGGCAAGGCGCTCGACAACATCGAAGTTCTCGAAAGAGCCAACATCAACAGACGAAAGAGATCATTCATTTAATTGAAAACAGTGAGACTATCTCATATGAGATAGTCTTTTTTTAGGACATACATGAGATTAACACTGATTGCTACAACGACGTTCGGTCTCGAGGCCGTGGTCAAAAGGGAGATCCAGGCCCTCGGCTACGAGATCGAAAAGGTCGAAGACGGAAAGATAACTTACAAAGGCGATGAAAGGGCCGTCGTGCGCAGCAACCTATGGCTGAGGTGCGCCGACAGAGTCCTGCTTCGTATGGGCGAATTCGAGGCGAAGGAGTTCGAGGAACTCTTCCAGAGCGTCAAGGGGATGGACTGGGAATACCTGATCACTCCCGACGGTTCGTTCCCGGTGACGGGCTCGTCCGTAAAGTCGGCCCTCCACAGCGTGCCGGCGTGTCAGAGCACGGTCAAGAAGGCCATAGTCGACCGCCTGACCGAGAGCCTGGGAGTAAGCGAACTGCCCGAGAGCGGTCCCGTCTTCAAGGTCAAGGTGCAGATGCTGAAGGACCGCGCGACCATCACGGTCGATACGAGCGGAGAGCCCCTGCACAAGAGAGGATACAGACAGAGGACTGTCCCGGCTCCGATGAAGGAGACGATGGCTGCGGCTCTCGTGAGCCTGTCCTTCTGGAATCCTGACAGGATACTTCTCGATCCGTGCTGCGGGTCGGGAACGATACCGATAGAGGCGGCTATGATAGGGCGCAACATGGCGCCGGGCCTTTCGAGAGGGTTCGCCTGCGAAGACTGGCCGCTGATAGACAAAGAGATATGGAAAGAGGAGCGCAGGAAAGCCTTCGAAGCCATCGATGAGCGCCCGCTTACTATATACGCCTCCGACGTCGACCCGAGGTCGATGGAGGCCGCGAAGGAAAACGCGATGGAGGCCGGCGTGTTCGACGACATCGTCTTCAAGCAGATCAACATCACAGATGTGAGGCCGAAGGGCGAAAGCGGTATCATCATCGTGAACCCGCCCTACGGTGAGAGGATCAGCGGCAAGGGCGCGGCCGGCGGAAAAGGAGCGCGTGGCGCGGGCCCGGGCGGCCGGAGCAGCGAGCGCGGAGAAAGAGGCGGCAGAGGCGGCTCGGGACGAGGCCACGATAGAAGAGGCGATGACAGAAAAGGTCCGGGCAGAAGAGGAACTGACAGAAGAGGCGCCGAGGAGTACGAGCATCCGCAGGTCATATGGGATGCGCTCAGGCGGATCCATGAGGAGAACCCCGACTGGTCGATGTTCGTCATCACACCGGACAAGGATGCGGAGATGCTTACCTGGGGCAGGAAGGCCGACAGGAGGAGAAAGCTCTACAACGGCAACATCGAGGTCTGCTACTACCAGTTCCATGGTGAGAGGCCGCCGAAAACCAAAGAAGATTGAAATGCATATTTTGAATAAATATGCATAAAATAGAAATATTTTTCATTGACGAAAAAACAGCGCTGCTGTATAATTTTTTGGAATGAGATAATGAAAGGAGAATGACGTGGAAAAAGCATACAAAGACATCAGACCCGCTTACCTTATCCTCGCCGACGGCACCGTGTTCAAAGGACGCAACATGGGCGTTGCCGGAACGACGATAGGTGAAGTGGTATTTACCACGGGAATGACGGGATATCAGGAGACGCTTACTGACCCGAGCTACTACGGCCAGCTGGTAACACAGACGTTCCCGCTGATCGGAAACTACGGCGTCAACAGCGAGGACAAGGAGTCCAGCAGAGTATGGGTCTCGGGATACATAGTAAGGGAGGTCTGCTTCGAGCCTTCGAACTTCAGAAGTGAGAAGACGATGGAGCAGTATCTTGAGGAGAACGAGATCATCGGTATCTACGATATCGATACGAGAGCTCTGACGAAGAAGATCAGAGAGACGGGAGTCATGAACGGAGCCATCACGACTGAATGGCCGGAGGACATGGACGCTCTTCTCAAAGAAATCAAGGCTTTCTCGATCAAGGACGCTGTCGCCAGCGTATCGTATGACGAGCCGATGACATTCACGATCGACGAGCCGGTATGCAAAGTCGTTCTCATGGATTACGGATACAAAAAGAACATACTTCGCAGTCTGAACCAGAGAGGATGCGAAGTCATCGTCATGCCGCATGACACGACGCTGGAGCAGATCAGAAAGATCGATCCGGACGGCATCATGCTTTCGAACGGCCCGGGAGACCCGGAGGAGAACAAAGAGATCATAGCCAACCTCAAGGAGATCCTCGATGAGAGTGAGTATCCGGTGCTTGGCATCTGCCTCGGTCATCAGCTGATGGCTCTGGCATACGGCGCGAAGACGGAGAAGCTCAAGTTCGGCCACAGAGGCGGCAACCAGCCGGTATTCGACCTCAACAAGAACAGGATCTTCGTAACGACGCAGAACCACGGTTATGCTGTAGTGAGCGACTCGATCACAGAGGATATCGGAAGAGTAAGCCACTACAACGCCAACGACAAGAGCTGCGAGGGCGTCATCTACAACAGGCCCGCTACGTTCACCGTGCAGTTCCATCCGGAAGCATGCGCGGGACCGCACGATACGCAGTACCTTTTCGATAACTTCGTCAGCAACATGATCAAATACAAAGGAGAGAAATAATGCCGCTTCGTAACGATGTAAAAAAAGTACTGGTAATCGGATCGGGCCCGATCATCATCGGTCAGGCTGCCGAGTTCGACTACGCAGGTACACAGGTGTGCAGAGCACTGAAACAGGAAGGACTCGAGGTAGTACTCGTCAATTCCAACCCGGCCACGATCATGACGGACAAGACGATGGCCGACAGAGTATATATAGAGCCGCTGAACATTCCTGTACTCAAGAAGATAATCAAGAAAGAAAAACCGGACAGCATCCTTTCCACGATGGGTGGACAGATGGGACTGACGCTTTCGATGCAGCTTGCAAAAGAAGGCTTCCTCGAGCAGGAGGGAGTCAAACTGCTCGGCGCTAATCCGGAGACCATAGACAAAGCAGAAGACAGAGAGCTCTTCAAGGAGATGCTCATCAAGATAGGCGAGCCTGTCATAGAGTCGGATGTATTCTATGACATCGAATCGGTCGTCAACTACGCGAACAATGTACTCGGATACCCGGTCATCGTAAGACCTGCCTTCACGCTCGGAGGAACGGGCGGCGGCATAGCTTACAATGAAGAGCAGCTTCGCGAGATCGGCGGAGACGGACTGAGACTGTCGCCGATCACACAGGTCCTGATCGAAAGATGCGTTTCGGGTTGGAAGGAGATCGAGTTCGAGGTAATGAGAGACTCGAAGAACAACACGATCACAGTCTGCTCGATGGAGAACGTCGACCCGGTCGGCGTACACACAGGCGACTCGATCGTAGTAGCTCCTGCTGTAACGCTCGCGGACAAAGAGTATCAGATGCTCAGATCCGCTGCCATCAAGATCATCCAGGAACTCGGAGTAGAAGGCGGATGTAACGTCCAGTTCGCTCTCGAGCCGAACAGCTTCGAGTACGTAGTAATAGAAGTAAACCCGCGTGTATCGCGTTCGTCGGCCCTCGCCAGCAAGGCTACAGGATACCCGATCGCGAAGATCGCGAGCAAGATCGCCATCGGCTACACGCTCGATGAGATCCTGAACTCCGTAACGGGCACGACTTACGCCTGCTTCGAGCCGACGATCGACTACATCGTCGTCAAGTTCCCGAAGTGGCCGTTCGACAAATTCGTTTACGCGAAGAGAACGCTCGGCACACAGATGAAGGCTACGGGCGAGGTCATGGCTATAGGAAGCTTCTTCGAGCAGGCCATGATGAAGGCCGTCCGTTCGATCGAGCTCGGCCTCGATACGCTGAACCTTCCGAAGCTGAAGGGCTGCTCGGCGCTCGAGATCGAAGAGAAACTGCACAACTGTGATGACGAAAGGATATTCGTCGTATATGAGGCTCTCAAGCGCGGAGTCCCCATCGACAACATCTACAACATCACCAAGATAGACAAGTGGTTCCTGTACAAACTGAAGAACCTCGTACAGATGGAGAAGTACCTCATGATGAGCGACCTGACTCCGGAGAAGTACAAGGACGCGAAGGACCTCGGCTTCCTCGACTCTACTATCAAGAGACTGTCGGGACAGGAGCCGCCGATCAAGCTTCCCGCTTCCTACAAGATGGTCGACACATGCGCCGCGGAGTTCGAGGCTCAGACGCCTTACTTCTACAGCACATACGATGAGGACAATGAAGCCAAGGAGTTCATCGAGAAGAACGACCAGGGCAAGAAAAAGATCCTCGTATTCGGATCCGGCCCGATCAGGATCGGCCAGGGCATCGAGTTCGACTACTGCTCCGTACACTGCATCAACTCGATCAGAGAAGCAGGACACGAGGCCATCATCATCAACAACAACCCCGAGACTGTATCGACTGACTTCGATATCTCCGACAGACTCTACTTCGAGCCGCTTACTCCGGAAGATGTTGACCATGTCATCGAGACGGAAAAACCGGACGGCTGCATCGTACAGTTCGGCGGACAGACGGCTATCAAGCTGATCAAGTACCTGTCGAAGAAGGGTGTGAAGATCCTCGGAACATCGGCTGACGATACGGACGCTGCAGAGGACAGAGACAGATTCGACCACATCCTCGAGCAGTGCGGTATCCCGAGGGCTGAAGGAAAGTTCGCCTTCCACACGAACGAGGCTGTACGTGAGGCTGAAGAGCTCGGATATCCGGTGCTCCTGAGACCTTCGTACGTACTCGGCGGACAGAACATGATAATCGCTTACTCGGCTGACGACGTCATCGAGTACATGGATATAATCACGGCTAACGGTGAGCTCGAGAACCCGGTACTGATCGACAAGTACCTGATGGGTACGGAGATCGAGGTCGACGCTGTATGCGACGGCGAAGACTTCCTCATCCCGGGCATCATGGAGCACATCGAAAGAGCCGGCGTCCACTCGGGCGACTCGATATCGGTATATCCGCCGCAGAGTCTGTCCAAGGACATCATCGACCAGATCATCGACTACACGGGCAAGCTCGCGAAGGCTCTGCACGTCGTCGGTATGATCAACATCCAGTACGTTTACTACAAGGGCGTTCTGTATGTCATCGAGGTCAACCCGAGATCGTCGAGAACTGTTCCGTACATCAGTAAGGTAACGAACGTTCCGATCGTCAACATCGCGACGAACGTCATGCTCGGCAAGACGCTGAAGGAGATGGGATACGATAGCGGTCTGGTTCCGAATGCTGACTACGTAGCGGTCAAGGTACCGGTATTCAGCTTCTCGAAGCTGACTGACGCTGACTCGCTGCTCGGACCTGAGATGAAGTCCACGGGCGAGGTGCTCGGAATCGACGACACGTTCGAGCAGGCTCTCTACAAGGGTCTGATGGGCGCAGGCTACGACCTCAACAGAGTGGATGAGGGCGTTCTGATCACAGTCAAGGATGCCGACAAGGACGATGCTGTACCTCTGGCGAAGAAGTTCATCCGCGCAGGATACAAGATCTACGCCACGAAGGGCACGCACGAGCACCTCGCGGCAAACGGCGTCGATTCGGTGATGCTCAACAAGTTCAACGAGCCTGAGCCGAACACGAACAAGATCTTCGACACAGGTAAGATCGACTTCGTAGTCTCGACATCGAAGATCGGAAGAGACCCGGCCGTACAGTCCGTACAGATGAGACGTAAGGCGATCGAGAGGAGCATCATCACTCTGACATCGGTCGACACGGCGAACGCGCTGGTCAACTGCCTGCTGTCGGACATCAACCTCGACAAAGTCCATATGGTAGATATCACGAAGATCTGATAGCTGCCGGATCAAAGGTCAAACAGAATGAAAATGAAGAGCAAGCCAATGCGGCTTGCTCTTTTTGCTGCGATTGTATGGAGTCTTTTGCATATTATCTGACGGGCGCGGAAGTGTTCTGGATTCTTTTCCTGCGAGATATGATAAAATAGGACGCAGGACATGATGCTGCGGCTGCAGTAAGCAGGCGCGGAAGGAAATAAGAAAGCCAGAAAGGAAGAACGAGATGAAATATGAAAGACTGTTCAGCTCGATAACGATCAACGGCATGGAACTCAAAAACAGAGTGCTGATGCCGGCTCTCAACCATATATATACTCCGGAGGGTTCGCCAACACCCAGATTCACGGAATATTACAAGAGACGCGCCGAGGGCGGGGTAGGTCTCATCATCGTCGGCGGAGCAAGGTTCGACAGATACGGCGGGACATTCTCGATGATAAGCCTCGAAGATGACAGCTTCATCCCCGGATTCAAAGAGTTCACCGATGTGATCCACGAAGCGGGGGCGAAGGTCGGAGTCCAGCTCTTCCATGCGGGAAGATATGCTCATTCGTCTGCGAACGAGGGCCTCACACCGATCGCTCCGTCAGAGGTATACAGCGGATATTCGAGAGCGACTCCGAAGGAGATGACTGTCGAAGAGATAAAGACGGTCCAGAGGCAGTGGGCCGATGCAGCGGTCAGGGCGAAGAAGGCCGGATTCGATATGGTGGAGATACTTGCTTCCGCAGGATATCTGATCTGCCAGTTCCTCGCTCCGATGACGAACCTCAGGACCGACGAATACGGCGGATCATGGGAGAACAGAACGAGGTTTGCCCGCGAGCTGGTTGCTGAGATGAGGGCGGCAGTAGGCCCGGATTATCCGATTGGCATGAGGATCGCAGGAAACGACCTGGTCCCGGGATGCAACAACACTGAGGACGCAGTGAACTTCGCGAAGGATATGGAAGCTGCAGGCGTGGATCTTCTGAACGTGACAGGCGGCTGGCATGAGTCGAAGGTGCCGCAGATCACAGGAGATCTGCCGCGCGGAGGTTTCGACCATATAGCTGCAGCCATCAAAGATGCGGTAAGCATCCCCGTAGTATGCGGAAACAGGATCAACGATCCGGCTGTCGCGGAGAGACTTCTCGCGACCGAGTGCTGCGATATGGTAAGCGTAGGCCGTCCGCATGTAGCCGATCCCGACTGGTGCAACAAGGCTATGGCGGGCGAAGAGGATCTGATCAGAAGGTGCATGGCGTGCAACCAGGGCTGCCTGGCGAACGCGTTCTTTAATAAGCCGATCGAGTGCCTTGTGAACGCTGAGGCAGGAAGAGAATATGAGCTGGTCGGAGAAGGCGCAGGCGAAAACAGTGCGGAAGCAGGCGCCGGTGCGACAGAGGCCGGATCGGCGACGGATGCTGCGGCTGGCGCGGATGCCGAAAAGAACATCCTCGTGATCGGAGCCGGAGCTGCCGGATGCGAATTCGCTATCCGCTCAGCGGCGAGAGGTAACAACATAACTATATGGGAAGAGTCGGACAGGATAGGCGGACAGCTGAATCTCGTAGCTATGCCGCCGGCGAAGAAAGAGTTCTTCTCACTGATCGCTTACTACGAAGCGTCGCTCGCGAAGGCAGGAGTCAGGGTCGAATTTTGCAAGAAGGCTAATGCTGAGGATATAAAGGCTGCTGCGAAGTCGGATGCGAACCCGGACGGTTTCGACATCATCGTATCGGCAGCAGGAAGAGGGGATGCGAAGAAGATCCCTCTGGATATAGATGACAGCGTAGAGGTAGTATCCGCTTACGATATCCTGGACGGAAGCGTCATCGCAGGACGCGACGTCATCGTGATCGGCGGAGGAAGCGTCGGCTGCGAGACGGCGCAGTACATGGCGCATGAGGCGTCGGCATCGCCGGAGCAGGTCTACCACATGCTTGCGAACAAATACATGCCGGTGGAGAGGGTCCTCGAACTGATGAATACGACGAGAAGGAACATCTCTGTGGTCGACGTCATCAAGGTCGGAGCCGGATTCCAGCTCGGTACAGGCTGGCCGGTGCTCGGCGACATGAAGAGACTCGGCGTCAAGTCGTACTCGTTTGCGGCGACCAGGAAGATCAAGGACGGCGTCGCCACACTGGATGTGAAGAAGTCAAAGGACTCGGACGAGACCGAAGAGGTGAAGATCCCGGTCGAAACAGTCGTTATGTCGGTAGGTGCTCTGCCGAACGAGGGGCTGTTTGATGAGCTGTCTGCTTACTTCGGAGGGGAGGAAAGCAACGTCAAAGTCTACAACATCGGCGACTCGGCGGGCATCGCGAACGTCAAGTCGGCGGTCGAGGCAGGCTGCCGTCTGGCTGAGGAAATCGGCTGATATCGCAATAAAGTATCAAAGTGAAAACCCGCGCATAAACGCGGGTTTTGTTTGCAAAAAAT
>CAMNNG010000020.1 GCA_946545145.1 uncultured Bacillota bacterium | reverse complement strand
ATATATGAGAGGTGAAGAAAGTGAAGATACTGTTTATAGGAAACAGCCATACATATTTCAATGACATGCCGGCAACGGCGGCGGATATGATAGAGGCCATGACCGGTGAGAAGGTCGATGTGACGATGCTCGCTTACTCGTACAAAGAACTCGACTGGCACATGAAGAGCGAATACTTCGCCGCGAGGTTCAACATAATGTACGGCGGCTACGACTACTGCGTGGCGCAGCAGGCGGCGCATCCGTTCCCGGGCGATCTTCAGACGGCTGAGCAGATGATGCGCATAGCGGATATCTGCCGCTCGGTGGGAACTGAGCCGATGCTGATCCAGACGTGGCAGGAGAAGGGAAAGCCTGAGCAGCAGGCGAAGCTTTCCCTGGGCAACGCGAGGGCGGCGAGGATGTCGAACACGCGCCTGATCCCGGTCGGAACGATATGGGACCGCCTCGTGAAAGCTCATCCGGAGATCGACCTCTTTGAAAGAGATGGAGAGCACGCGGGAGCTTACGGGGCTTATCTTGAGGCGATGACGATAGCGGCTTCGATCATCATCGAAAAGACAGGAGAGGTGCCTGACTTTTCAAAGGTGGGATGCGCAGCGAGATATTTCGCCGCGCCGGAAGACATCGACTACGACGCGCCTCTCGTTTCGGAAGACAGGGAGGAGACGGCCGTAGCGCTGGATGAAGAAAAGGCTGCCGTTATCAGGCAGGCCGTGCAGGCGCACTTTGAGAACATGGCGGGGATGCTCGGCTGAGGTAAAGAATCGGCTTGACACATCGGGACAAAAACAATAGAATACACGTATATATTTTCATAGGGTGTTGAAAAAGAGCAGTAGCGCTTTTGTGACCGTACAGAGAGAGGGCCATATGCTGAGAGGTCTTCGGCAGACGGAGCGTGAAGGTCGCTTTGGAGCCCACGTCCTTTAAAATGAGTGCTGCGGCCGTGAATAGTGCGGCTGCGGAATAAAGGTGGTACCGCGGAGATATCCGTCCTTTAGCATCGAGGACGGTTTTTTTATACATCAGCAGCGGCTGAGGTGCAGCATATGCCGGCCGCCGGGCAAGTTAAAACAAGGAGTGAAAAAGAAATGAAGAAAAATCTCGAGAAGACCTATGATCCTAAGTCGTTCGAGAAACGGCTCTACAAGGAATGGGAGGAGAACGGATGCTTCAGGGCATATCGCGATCCGGACAAGAAACCGTTCACTATCGTAATGCCGCCTCCCAATATCACGGGACAGCTGCACATGGGACACGCTCTCGACCATACGATCCAGGATATCCTGATCAGATGGAAGAGGATGCAGGGCTACAGCACGCTGTGGCTGCCGGGATCGGACCATGCCAGCATTGCGACTGAGGTAAAGGTCGTGAACAAACTGAAGGAAGAGGGTATCGACAAGGACGATATCGGCCGCGAGGAATTCCTCAAACACGCGTGGGCGTGGAAGGAAGAGTACGGCGGCAGGATCACGCGCCAGTGCCGTGAGCTCGGTGATTCATGTGACTGGGACAGAGAGCGCTTCACTATGGACGAACAGTGCTCGAAGGCCGTAAAGGCTTTCTTCGTCAGACTTTACGAGAAGGGTCTCATCTACAAGGGCGACCGTCTCATCAACTGGTGTCCGGACTGCGGTTCTGTACTTTCGGATATCGAAGTAGAGCATGAAGAGGAAACAGGAAGCTACTGGTACTTCCGTTATCCGGGCGCTGACGGCGGCGAGGGCATCGTGATCGCGACGAGCCGTCCGGAGACGATCTTCGGCGATGAGGCGATAGCTGTCCATCCGTCGGATGAGAGATACAAGGATATGGTCGGAAAGAACGTCATCATCCCGCTCCTGAACAAAGAGATACCTGTCATAGCCGACGAGTATCCGGATCCTGAAAAGGGAACAGGCGCTGTAAAGATCACGCCTGCCCACGACATGAACGACTTTGAAGTCGGACAGCGTCACGATCTTCCGATGCCGTCCTGCATCAACCCGGACGGCACGATGAACGAACTCGCAGGAAAATATGAGGGCATGGACAGATACGAATGCAGGAAGGCGTTCGTCGCTGACCTTGAGGCCGCGGGCTATCTCGTGAAGATCGAAGAGATGCAGATACCGGCAGGAAGATGCTACCGCTGCGGAACTGTCGTAGAGCCGATGCTCTCCGATCAGTGGTTCGTAAAGATGAAGCCGCTCGCGGAGCCTGCTATAGAAGTAGTAAAGAACGGAACGACGAAATTCGTACCGGAGAGATTCTCGAAGACATATATGCACTGGATGGAGAACATCAGAGACTGGTGCATCTCCAGGCAGCTGTGGTGGGGCCACAGGATACCCGCTTACTACTGCGACGAGTGCGGCGAGACGATAGTCGCCGAGGAAGCACCGGAGAAGTGCCCGAAGTGCGGATGCACGCATCTCAGGCAGGATGAAGACGTCCTGGATACATGGTTCAGCTCCGCGCTGTGGACGTTCTCGACGATGGGATGGCCGGAAAAGACGCCGGACCTCGAATACTTCCATCCGACGAACGTGCTCGTAACGGGATACGACATCATCTTCTTCTGGATCGCAAGGATGATATTCACGTCTCTCGAAGCTGTGGGTGAAGAACCGTTCGAATACGTTTACGTACACGGTCTCGTCCGTGACGCCCAGGGACGCAAGATGAGCAAATCGCTCGGAAACGGCATCGACCCGCTGGATATAATAGATCAGTACGGAGCAGACGCTCTCAGGTTCATGCTCGGAACAGGCATCAGCCCGGGCAACGACATGAGGTTCCTCGATGAGAGGATGGTCGCTGCAAGGAACTTCGCGAACAAGCTCTGGAACGCTTCGAGGTTCGTCATCATGAATCTGCAGGACGATGAAGGAAACCTCCTCCCGCTCGCAGACATCGAGACGGCTGCTCTGAAGGACGAGGACAAATGGATCATCGCCCGCGTCAATGAATGCGCTCGTCAGGCTACAGACGATATGGACAGATTCGAACTGGGCATCGCAGGAACGAAGATCCACGACACGATCTGGAACGAGTACTGCGACTGGTACATCGAGTTCGCCAAGGGCAGACTCTACGGCGATGATGAAGAGGACAAGAAGGTCGCAAGGGCCGTCCTCGTAGAGACGCTGAAGGATCTCCTCAGACTGCTCCACCCGTTCATGCCGTTCATCACGGAAGAGATCTGGCAGTTCCTGCCCGGAAATGAGGGCACATACCTCATCTCCGACAGATGGCCTGAGTTTGATGAAGCGAAGACATACGAAGCAGAATCCGCAGTCGTCGAAAAGGCGATGGAGATCATCAAGGCGGTCAGAGACATCCGCGTCGAGGCAGAGGCTTCGCCGGGCAAGAAGCTGACAGCTGTAGTCCTCGCTGATGAAGATATGAAGGAAACAGTAGGCGGCGGAACGAGATACATCATGGATATCGGCAACATCACCGACCTCAAGGTGACGACGGACAAGGCCGACATACCGGCTGAGTCGATGAGCGGCGTAGTACCGGGAGCCGAGATCTACGTACCGCTTGACGAACTCGTAGACTTCGAGGCTGAGCTCGAGAGACTGACGAAAGAAAAGAAGAGACTCGAGGGCGAGGTCAAGAGAGTCAAGGGCATGCTGTCGAACGAGGGCTTCGTGAAGAAGGCTCCGGCTGCCAAGGTCCAGGAGGAAAGGGACAAGATGGCGAAGTATGAAGACATGCTCGCCAAGGTAACGGACAGACTCGCCGTCATAGAAAACAAGTTAAAGTAAGCTGACAGTCCGCCGGCGGGAGGCTGCACGGGCGGCCGCCCCTGGCGAGGCGGAAAGAGATATGGACATGATGGATATCGAAAAGGATATCGTTAAAGAAGAAAGACCGGACGCGGTGGCAAGGATCGCCGCGTTCGAGAAATTCGGCATCGTGCTGGGACTCGAGCGCATCGAGTCCCTTCTTGGGCTTCTGGGAGATCCGCACAAGGACCTCAAAGTCATCCATGTGGCAGGCACGAACGGCAAGGGTTCGGTCTGCAGATACATATATGAGATGCTCGAATCGAACGGTTACAAAGTCGGCATCTATACATCGCCGTACATAGAGAAATTCGAAGAGCGCATCGAGTTCGACCACGAGCTGATAACGCGTGAAGAGCTCGAGTACTACACGGACATGGTCACCGAGGCGGCGGAGAAGATGATAGCCGAAGGAAAAGAGAGCCCGACGGAGTTCGAGGTCGTTACGGCCGTGGCCTTCTGCTACTACAGAGACAAGGCGCCCGATTTCGTAATCCTCGAAGTCGGCATGGGCGGAAGAGGCGACTCGACGAACGTGATCGAAAAACCTCTCGTAAGCATCATAACCTCAATAGGCCTCGATCACATGGAAAGGCTCGGCGGAACGCTGGCTGAGATCGCGGGCGAGAAGGCCGGCATCATCAAGGCGGGCTGCCCTGTCGTATCGAACGTGTCCGAAAGGGAAGCGGCCGTCGTAATTGCGCGGAAGTGCTACAAGATGGGAAGCGTCCTGCACGACTGCTCCAAATACAAGTGGGGCAAGATCTGCAACGAGGGAACGGGCAGCATGTTCACCGCTTTCATCGAAGGAGAAAGGTACGCGGAGGCCGTGATATCAATGGCCGGAGACCATCAGATCGAGAACGCGGTGGCGGCTCTCACCGCTATTGAAATCCTAAGAAAAAACAGTATAATAGATGTGAAAAAAGACAAGCTCTACGAAGGACTCAGAGCGGCAAAGCAGAAGGGCAGATTCGAACCAGTAGGTGACGGCTTCGTTCTTGACGGCGCGCATAACAGAGACGGTATGGAAGCGCTCGTCAAGACTGTTGACGACTATTTCTATGGAAAGAAGGTCCTTGTTGTCATGGGGATACTGGCTGACAAGGCCGTCGACGATGTCGTAGGTCTCGTGCAGTACATAGCCGATGACTTCATTGCTACAGAGCCGCCGAACCCGAGAAGGCTCGAGGCTGCAAAGCTCGCTGAGAAGCTCGAGGCTCACGGCAAGACATGCTATGTCGAGCCAGACCCCGCGGGCGCCATCGCAAGAGCAAAAGAAATGAAAGCAGATTATGACATGGTTTTGTGCTGCGGATCGCTGTATCTGATAGGCGCTCTGCGCACCATGCTGTGTGAGGAATGACATATGGAGAAAATGAAGAAAGTCCTGCTGTTCTACAATCCGTATTCCGGCAATGGACTTTTCAAGAACAATCTTGATTTCATCGTTGACAAGGTCCAGCAGAAGGGCTGCCAGCTGATCCCGGTTAGAGCCGCGATGGGCAGGGCCATAGAAAGGGCCCTGGCTGAGATGGATCAGTCTGAATACGATGAGATCATAGTTGCGGGCGGAGACGGAACGATCAATATCTGCGTCAACGCTATGATAGCAAACGACATAGATCTTCCTCTCGGTATATTCCCGACGGGAACGGCGAACGACTTCGCTTACTACTTCGACCTTCCCTACGACGTAGAGGAGATGGTCGACATCGCTCTCGGTGACGAGTGGACCTATGCTGACGTTGGAAAGTGCAACGGCAAATACTTCGTCAACGTGGCCGCGCTCGGAGCTCTGATCGACGTCAGCCAGAAGACAGACCCGAACCTGAAGAATACTCTGGGCGTATTCGCTTACTACCTCAGAGCATCGACGGAGATCATGAACATACACCCGATACCGGTCAGGCTCACGACGCCGGAGGACACGTTCGAGGAGGACATGTTCTTCATGGTCGTCATGAACGGCAGGAGCGCGGGCGGATTCAAGAAGGTATCGCCGTGGTCCGAGGTCAACGACGGAAAGCTCGATGTCATCCTCTTCAGGAAGATGCCCATCATCGAGATGGGACCGCTTCTTCTGGCCGTCCTTGCGGGCAACCACCCGAACAACAGGAACGTTCTGTATTTCCAGACGTCCAAGCTGAGGATCGAGTCGGACGAAGACGTATCGACCGATGTAGACGGAGAGCACGGCGAAAAGCTGCCTCTCGATTTTTCGGTCCTGCACAATAGATTAAGGATAAAGGTGAAAAAGACAAAGTGAACAGAGAAGTTACGTATCATGAGACCGGCGATCAGAAAAAGCTCGACAGGTTCTTCATGATGAATGAACTCGAATATTCCGATGAGCATCCGGTGGCGACAGACCGCCTGAAATGCTGGGAAGCGTTAGATGTTAAGGGCGATCTTGCGGGAGCGGTCGCTCTTGCTTTACGGCAGGGGGAATATATAATCGACGGCATAGCTGTCGATGAGAACTTCCGCGGAAGCGACATCGGACGCACCCTTCTCAGGCTCGCTCTGGGCGAGGTAAGAAGCCGCGGCGGCGGGGAGGTCTTCCTTGTCGCAAGAGCGCCGGGCTTTTTCAGAAAAGAAGGATTCGAAACTATATCCAAGGATGAGGCGCCGAACTTTTTCGAGTGCCTGACATGCCCGCAGTTCGGAGCGACATGCCATCCTGAGATAATGAAAACGGAGGTCACAGATTGAGGATAATAGTAGATGGAATGGGCGGAGATAACGCTCCGGCCGCTATAGTCGAAGGAGCAGTGCTCGCTTCGAAGAAAATACGCGACGAGATTTGCCTTATAGGAAGGCAGGATGAGATCGCTGCCGAGCTCGCGAAGTACGACTTCGACGAGTCGAGGGTCAGCATCATCGACGCGAGCCAGGTCATCGAGACTGAAGAGGCTCCGGTAAGAGCAGTCAGGACGAAGAAGGATTCGTCGATCGTCAAGGGCATCAATATGGTCAAGAACGGCGAAGCCGATCTTTTCATATCCGCCGGAAACAGCGGAGCCCTGATGGCGGGAGGTCTTTTCATACTCGGAAGGATACCCGGAATAGACAGACCTGCGATAGCAAGCACATACCCGATGCTCGGACAGGGCGTCGCGATGCTCGTGGACTCGGGCGCGAACTCGGAGTGCAAACCGAGGAACCTCCTCGAGTTCGGAATCATGGGCAGCATATACATGGACAAGGTCATGGGGATAGACTCCCCGAGAGTAGGCCTGGTCAATATAGGAACTGAAGAGAACAAGGGCTCGACGCTTACAAAGGCGGCATACGACCTGCTCGAGAAGAGCGATATCAACTTCGTCGGCAATGTCGAGGCAAGGGACGTTCCGAACAACGCCTGCGACGTCATCGTCTGCGACGGCTTCGTCGGCAACGTCGTACTCAAGCTGACGGAAGGTCTTGCGATGAGCATCGCAAGAAGGATCAAGAAGAAGTTCACGTCCGGAGTCAAGGCGACGGTGGGAGCACTCTTCCTGAAGAACAAGCTCGGTGAGCTGCGTCAGGAATTCGACTATTCCGAGTACGGCGGAGCGCCTATCCTCGGAGTCAAAGGCCCGATCGTGAAGATGCACGGATCGTCGAACGCGAACGGAGTCATGAATTCGATAATCAAGGCGGTGCCGTACGCCAAGGAAGGCGTCGTCGACATCATACAGAGTCAGGTCCTTGAGATAGAGGAGATCGCTGAGAGTGAGTAGGAAAGCGTTTTGTGAAAAGCTGGGATATACCTTCAAAAACGAGGAGCTGCTCGAGACGGCGCTGACGCACAGTTCATACATCAAAGATATGGACATGACGCCGGACATGAGCAACGAGCGCCTCGAGTTTCTGGGCGACGCCATACTCGACGCCGTAACGGCGAAGATGCTTTTCGACAGGCTGCCGGAGGCGAGCGAGGGCGCGATGACGAAGTACCGCGCCATGATAGTCAAGGGAAAGTCGCTGGCCGCTATAGGGCAGGGGCTCGATATAGGAAGCGAGCTGAAGCTGGGACGCGGCGAGGAGATGTACGGCGGAAGGAGCCGTGTGTCGAATCTCGAGAACGCTATGGAAGCGCTCATCGCGGCGGTATTTCTGGACGGAGGCTACGAGGCTGCTCAGAAGTTCATCGAGAGGCAGTTCTCCGAAAAGATAGAGAAGGTCCTCAGCGGCAAGCCGCCTGAAGATCACAAGAGCGCACTGCAGGAAAAGCTGCAGGCTTCAGGGCCTGTCAGCATCAAATATGAAACAGTGAGAGAGGAAGGACCCGAGCACGACAAGACGTTCTACGTCAGGGTCGTAGTGGACGGGTCGGAATGCGGCCGCGGCAGCGGCAAGAGCAAAAAAGAAGCGGAACAGCAGGCCGCCGGAATGGCGCTTGAGTCGCTTGAATGAGAGGAACGCTATGTTTTTCAAACGAATTGAACTCCACGGATTCAAATCATTCGCGGAGCCAACGGTAATAGAGTTCGACCGGGGCATTACCTGTATCGTCGGACCGAACGGCAGCGGCAAGAGCAACATCTGTGATGCTATCCGCTGGGTGCTTGGCGCGCAGAGCGCTAAGGCGCTCAGAGGCGACAAGATGGAAGACGTCATCTTCGCCGGCACTGCAGCGAGAAAGTCGAGGGGCATGGCTGAGGTCACCCTCGTAATAGACAATACGGACGGAGAGCTCGCGATCGACTACAACGAGGTAGCGATAACGAGAAGGATGTACCGCTCGGGCGAGAGCGAATACCTGATCAACAACAACCAGTGCCGCATGAAGGACATCCGTGAGCTGATCATGGATACCGGCATCGGTGTCGAGGGATATTCCATAATCGGTCAGGGAAAGATCTCGGACATCATCAGCAACAACACCGAGAGCATCAGGGAGATCCTCGAGGAGACGGCCGGCATAGTCATGTACAGGAGCAGGAAGCAGGACTCCGAGAGAAAGCTCGCTTCCGCCTCACAGAACATGGACCGCGTGACGGACATCATCGGTGAGATCGAAGGACGCATCGGCAAACTCAAAGAAGACAGCGAAAAAGCGACCAGATACCTCGAGCTCAAAGGCAGACACAGAGAACTCGAGATCAATCTGACGCTCAGAAATATTGAGAGCATCAAAGAAAAGAACAAGGACGTTCTCGCAGATATCGAAAAGCTTTCGAAGGACATAGATGTCATAGCGAAGAAGCGCGAGGAGCTTTCAGAAAAGATCAGCGGATCTCTGAAGGAGCGCCAGACGCTCGACGATATCATAGAGGAGCGCCGTTCAAAGCTCGCGTTCGTAACAGACGAACTTTCAGAAGTCACGAGCCGCAGCCAGGTCAGAGCCGAGAAGATGGCTGCGATGGAGCGCGAGTCCGGAAGACTCAGGACAGAGATAGAAGAGATAGACGGGAAGATCGCTTCCGAGATGGAAGACTCTGCCCGGCTTTTCGATGAGAAAAAAGAGTGGGACGAAAAGCTCGAAAAGCTCAGGGCTGAGCTGGCGACAAAGACGGAAGAGCACGAAAAGCTCACGGCCGCCCTTGCCGAAAAGACCACCAGCGTCGATGACAAGAAGAACGAACTCTTCGACATACAGAAGAGCATCTCTGCGAAGGAGATGGAGAAGGCCGGCATAGAGAACCTGGCCGCAGCCCTCGAGAAGAGAGAAAACGACATCGAGGAAGAAAAGGGCTCAGGCGAGGACTCGAACAGAGGCTGCGTCGACCATCTCGAAAAGGCGGAGAAGCGCCGCAGTGAGATCAACAGGAAGATGATCGAGCTGAAGGACGAGAAGAATGAGCTGAAGGACAGGCTCGAAAGCGGAGCCGAGGCGGAGAAGAAACTCACCGCAGAGCTCGAGGATATAAGGCTCGGCATAGGCCAGGCCGGCGAAAGAAAGCGCGCTTTCGAAGAGATGGAAGCGAACTATGAAGGATACAACAACGCTGTAAGATCCGTCATGAGGAGCGGACAGGACGGCATCATGGGTACCGTCGCCGAACTCATCGACGCGGAGCAGGGCTTCGAGATCGCCATGGAGACGGCTCTCGGAGCATCGATGCAGCACATCATATGCAGGGACGATGATACGGCCAAGAAGGCGATAGAAAGACTGAAGGCGGGAAGAAAGGGACGCGCGACCTTCCTTCCGGTATCGTCGATCAGATCGAGGGGCGTGCTCGAAGACGAAGCCCTCGAAAAGATGGACGGCTTCATGGGATACGCCGTTGACAGGCTCTCATGCGACGAAGAACTCGATGAGATCGCCGAGTACCTCGTCGGCAACATCATCGTGACGAAGGACATGACGAGCGCGATAGCCATGTCGAAGAAGAGCGGACGCGGATTCAAATTCGTAACTGTAGAAGGCGAAGTCATAACGGCCGGAGGCTCGATCACGGGCGGACGCCACAAGCATGACAGCGCGAACATGTTCGAAAGAAAGGCCGACATCAGAAGGCTCGAAGAAAAGATCGCTTCCCTCGAGAGCAGGCTCGCAAAGGGAGAGGCCGATCTCCAAAAGGCCGCCGAAGAAGAGGAGAGCATCAGGAGCAGCATAACCGAGAAGGAAGCCGCCATATCCGACCTTGAACGCGAATCGTTCGCGAACGACAACGAGATCAACATCCTGCGCTCATCGATCGATGAATTCGAAACATCCAGCGAGAGATGGGACAAGGAGCTCGAAGATATATCGAAGGAAAAGGAACAGACGAGCGGAAGCGCTCAGAGGCTCGAAGAAGAGATCATTGAGCTTCGCGCGAAGGCTAAGGCCCTCGAGACTGAGATCGAAGACGGCTCTGAGGAGCAGGAAGAAGAAAGGGCCCGCATAGAAGAGAGCCAGGCGGCGATCACGGACGCAAGGCTCGAAGTAGGCGCATGCGAGAACGAGAAGGCGAAGGCGGACGCCGTCGTATCGAGGATCGAATCGCAGCTTGCAGCCTACGAAGAAGACAAGGCCCACAAGATCAAAGAGCTCGAAGCCATCAGAGAAGAAGGAGAAAAGATCGTTTCGTCGCATGACGATGACGACCAGATCATAGGAGAGAAGGAGACCGAAAAGAAGAGCATCGAGGAAGAACTCGCTTCGCTTACTGAAGAGAGGAAAGCCGCGGCCCAGGCCAACGAAGAGGACCAGACCGAAAAGGACGAGCTCGACAGGAAGGCCCTCGCGCTCTCCAACCAGAAGAACGAGCTCGACATCAGGCAGGCCCGCCAGGACACCCAGCTCGAAAACGCGAAGAACAAGCTCTGGGAGGAGTTCGACATTTCGTACGCCCAGGCTCTCGACCTGAAGAGGGACGACATCGTCGTCAGCCAGGCGACCCGCGAGAACAGAGAGATCAAGAGCGAGCTGAGGGCGATCGGCGAGGTCAACGTCGGCGCGATAGAAGAATACAAGACAGTAAGCGAAAGATACGAGTTCCTCACCTCGCAGCGTGAGGACATCGAAAAGTCGATGAACGAGCTTACTAAGATCATATCCGACATGGACAGAGTGATACACGCAAGGTTCAAGGAGAGCTTCGACAGCGTCGTCGCGAACTTTGAAGAAGTGTTCAGGGAGCTCTACGGCGGCGGCCACGCGAAGATAACGCTCGCCGACGAGTCAGATCCGTTCGAATCGGAGATAGAGATAACGGCCCAGCCGCCGGGAAAGCAGCTCAAGCACATCAACCTGCTGTCCGGCGGAGAGAAGACGATGACGGCGATAGCTCTGATGTTCGCCGTTCTCAAGACGAAGCCGACGCCGTGCTGCATACTCGACGAGATCGAGGCTGCGCTCGACGACAGCAACCTGGACGTATTCGGCACATATCTCAAGGACTTCGAGGGAGTGCAGTTCACGCTGATCACCCACCAGAAGCAGACGATGCAGCACGCGGACGTGATGTACGGAATCACGATGCCGGAGGGCGGAGTGTCGAAGGTCTACTCGCTGCGCATGGAAGATGCAGCCGAGGATATAGCATAAGGAGAAGGAAATGGCATTCAGAAGCGAAAGAGGATTTTTCGGCAAGATGGCCGAGAAACTCGGGCAGGTATTCATGGACAGACCCGAAGTCGATGAGGACATGCTCGATGAGATAGAGGAAATACTGATCACATCCGACATAGGGATGGACACAACTATAAAGATCGTAGACGAGCTGAGAAAGAGGATCGGAAAGGATTACCTCAGAACGCCGGAGCAGGTGAAAGAGGGCCTCAAGGAGATCATGATAAGGCTCGTCGACAAGGGCGAGAGGAACCAGCTCTCGGATGAGACGCCGCTGATCGTGCTGATGGTCGGCATCAACGGCGGCGGAAAGACGACGACTATAGGAAAGCTCGCTTACAAACTCAAAAAGCAGGGCAAGTCGGTCGTCCTCGCGGCAGCCGACACCTTCAGGGCGGCGGCCGGAGAGCAGCTGAAGATCTGGGGCGAGAGAAACGGCGTCGGCGTCATAACGCATCAGGAAGGCACTGACCCCGCGGCCGTCGTATATGACGGCGTCCAGAGCCAGAAGGCGAGGGGCACGGACGTACTGATCGTCGACACGGCCGGAAGGCTCCAGAACAAGAAGAACCTCATGGCCGAGCTCGAGAAGATGAACAAGGTCATCGACCGCGAGTTCCCCGAGGCATTCAGGGAGACTCTCCTCGTCCTCGACGCAACTACAGGAAAGAACGCGATATCGCAGACGAAGGAGTTCGGCGAGGTCACAGACCTCACGGGCGTCGTCGTAACGAAGCTCGACGGAACGGCCAAGGGCGGCATCGCGGTAACGATAGCTGATGAATACGACATGCCGATCAAGTACGTCGGCGTCGGAGAGGGAATAGAAGACCTCAGAGAGTTTGTGGCAGCGGAGTTTATTGGAGGTATTTTCGATGAGTAAGCCCGTAGTGGCGATAGTCGGACGGCCGAACGTCGGCAAGTCGACTCTGTTCAACAAGATAGTCGGACGCAGGGTGTCGATAGTTGAGGACACGCCGGGCGTCACAAGAGACAGGATATATGCAGAAGCCGAATGGTGCGGCACTCACTTCGCAGTGATAGACACCGGCGGCATCGAACCGAGGAACGAAGAAGTCATCCCCCGCCAGATGAGGGCCCAGGCCGAGATGGCGATGGACATGGCCGATACGGTCCTGTTCATGGTGGACGGAAAAGACGGTCTGACGAACTCGGACCATGAAGTCGCGGAGCTTCTGAGGAGGCGCGCGAGCAAGGTCGTCCTCGCCGTCAACAAGATAGACGGACAGAACCTGCCGGATGATTTCTACGATTTCTACGAGCTCGGACTTGGAGAGCCCATCCCGATCTCGGCTGCGAACATGCTGAATCTGGGAGACCTTCTCGACCGCATAGCCGAGAACTTCCCGCCGGGCGCAGGCGAAGAAGAGGAAGAAGCGATCAAGATCGCCGTCATCGGAAAGCCGAACGTCGGAAAGTCTTCGCTTATCAACAAACTCCTCGGTGAGGACAGACTGATCGTCTCCGACATCGCCGGAACGACCAGGGACTCCATCGACACGCCGTTCACCAGGGACGGCGAGAAGTTCGTGCTGATCGACACGGCCGGCATCAGAAGAAAGAGCAAGATCTACGAAGATATAGAAAGATACAGCGTCGTCAGGGCCATCGCGGCGATCGAGAGAAGCGATGTGTGCCTGATGATGATAGATGCTTCCCAGGGAGTAAGCGAACAGGACAAGAGGATAGCCGGCCTTGCGCATGAAGCGGGCAAGGGCATCGTTCTGGTCGTCAACAAATGGGACCTCATAGCGAAGGAGACGAATACGATGAAGAAGTTCAGGGACGAACTGGCTTCCCAGCTCGTATTCATGTCGTACGCTCCGAGCATATTCATCTCGGTCGAGACGGGGCAGAGGGTCAGGGACGTCATCGACATCGCCAAGATCGCTGCCGAAAACAACGCAATGAGGGTGCCGACAGGAAAGCTCAACAGTCTCATCGCGGACGCCGTAATGATGAAGGCTCCGCCGGCTGACAAGGGCAAGAGGCTCAAGATCTACTACGCGGCTCAGATCGGCATCAAGCCGCCGCTGTTCTCCTTCCAGATCAACTCGCGTGATCTGATGCACTTCTCGTATTCGAGATATCTGGAGAACAAGATCAGAGAGTCGTTCGGTTTTTCGGGCACATCTATAAAATTCGTATTCAGAGAGAAGGGTGAGAAGGACGATGTCCAGTAGTTACGTGATGCTGGTAGTGGTCTTCGTCGTATCCTATCTCGTCGGCAACATATCTCCGTCGACGATCATAGGCAAGGCGAAGGGCATAGACATAAGAAAAGAAGGAAGCGGCAATCCGGGTACGACCAACACTCTCAGAGTCATGGGAAAACAGGCGGCCCTGATAGTCCTGCTCGTCGATATACTGAAAGGAACGTTCATGGTCCTTCTGTGGGGACATCTGCTCGGGGAGCAGGCCGCTATGATAGCGTGCCTTGCCGTCTTCCTCGGCCACGTCTTCCCTATAGCCATGAAGTTCCAGGGCGGAAAGGGTGTAGCGACAGCGTTCGGAGCGCTGGCGGCCCTGCATCCGGGACTCGGATTCGGATGCCTTGGTATAGTCATCCTGGCGGTCATCATAACGAGAAGGGTATCGCCCGGCTCGATCGCAGGAGCGATAGCGGCGCCTGTACTGACGTGGCTGATGATACCTGAGTTTCTGCCGTACTGCCTGATCATGGCAGCGATAGTCATCATAAGACACAGAAGCAATATCCAGAGGATGATCAGGGGCGAGGAGCCCAAGATCTCATTCAAGAAGAAATAG
>CAMNNG010000019.1 GCA_946545145.1 uncultured Bacillota bacterium | reverse complement strand
GTTTCGGCTGAAGATATAGAAAAAAGGTTCCCGGGATGCAGGATCGTGGAGACATCTCTCGGCGACGGAGCTGACAGCGCGCCGGTCGAGGATGCCGTCTACGATATGGTGACGGGAGGAGTCGTAAGACAGTCGGAAAGCCTCGTAGTTACGAACGCAAGACAGGCAGACCTGCTCTCAAAGGCTTCATCGCAATTAGGCGATGCAATAGAAATGACAAGGCTTTCAGAGCCGCTTGAGGTAATAGAGATAGATATCGACCAGTCGCGCTCTCTTCTCGGAGAGATCATCGGTGAGACAGCGACAGGCGACATAATAGACGAAGTTTTTGCCAGGTTCTGCCTCGGCAAATAGGCCGGATACATGATCGGAAAGTAGGATCGACATGAGTTATGAAATGGGAAGTTACGATATAGTAGTCGTCGGCGCAGGGCACGCTGGATGTGAAGCTGCGCTTGCTGCTGCGCGCATGGGAATGAACACTTTGATCCTCGCGACGGATCTTTCTTCTGTTGCCATGATGCCGTGCAACCCGGCGATCGGTGGTACAGGAAAGGGTCATCTGGTCCATGAGATAGATGCGCTCGGCGGCCAGATGGGCATCAATATAGACAAGACTTTTATCCAGTCGAGGATGCTCAATACTGCAAAGGGACCGGCCGTCCATTCGCTCAGGGCCCAGGCAGATAAGACAGAATATCATCTCGAGATGAAGCGAACTCTCGAGCAGCAGGAAAACCTCGACCTTAAGCAGGGCGAGGTCATAGATATACTTTTAGATGAAGAAGACGGAAAGAAAAAGATCAGCGGCGTTCTTCTGAGAACCGGAGCTGAGTACCGGGCCAGAGCAGTCATACTCGCCACAGGAACTTTCCTTGGAGGAAAGATATTCATAGGCGAAAGCGCTTACGAAAGCGGCCCGAGCGGAATGTCACCGGCGACGGAGCTCGCTGTAAATCTGAGAAAGAAAGGCCTTCCGATGAGGAGGTTCAAGACGGGCACGCCCGCAAGAGCGCTTGCTTCTTCGCTCGACTATTCAAAGATGCAGAGGCAGGCGGGCGACGAAACGATATCGCCCTTCTCTTTCATGACGGATTCTCTTTCGAAGGAGCAGGAGGACTGCTGGCTTACATATACAAATGAAGAGACCCACACGGTCATCAGAAATAATTTTTCAAGGTCCGCCCTCTTCGGCGGCCAGATCGTCGGCACAGGTCCGCGCTACTGTCCGTCCATAGAAGACAAGGTCAAGAGGTTCGCCGACAGGAAGAGGCATCAGCTCTTCGTCGAGCCCGAGGGTCTTCACACGGAGGAGATGTATATCCAGGGAATGTCGACTTCGCTTCCCGAGGATGTGCAGGAAGAATTCTATAAGACGATCGAGGGTCTCGAGAATATCAAGATCACCCGTCCGGGATATGCGATCGAATATGACTGCATAGATCCGACGAGTCTGAAGACGAGCCTTGAGTACAGAGATATATCCGGCCTGTTCTGCGCGGGTCAGTTCAACGGAAGTTCCGGTTATGAGGAGGCTGCGGCCCAGGGTCTGATGGCTGGAATCAACGCCGTACTTGCTCTAAATCACAAAAAATCGTTCGTTCTCGGAAGAAACGAGGCTTATATTGGCGTTCTAATCGACGATTTGGTACTCAAAGGTACTAATGAGCCTTACAGAATAATGACGTCCAGAGCGGAATATAGGCTCCTTCTGAGGCAAGACAACGCAGATGAGCGTCTGACAGAGAAGTCTTACCGCCTCGGACTGGCCACTCAGGAGAGATATGACAGATATCTGGCCATGAAGGAGATGACAGAGAGCGAGACCGAAAGACTTGAAAAAACGAAGGTGTCGCCGGATGCGGTCAACGCCATCCTTGAAGAATGCGGCAGCACTCCGGTCAGCGGCTCCGTGAGCCTGGCCGATCTTATGCGCAGGCCGCAGATCGGATACGAGGATCTTGCGCCTGCCGATCCGGGAAGACCGGATCTTCCGCCAAGGATCAGGACAAGAGTTGAAGTCGGCATCAAATACAGCGGCTACATAACCAAGCAGCAGCAAAGGGTAGAGAAGTTCAAGCGCATGGAAGAGCGCGCGCTTCCTGAAGACCTGGATTATGAGAATATCGATGGTCTCAGGATCGAAGCAAGGCAGAAGCTTGCGGCGATGAAGCCTGCGTCTCTCGGCCAGGCGGGAAGGATCTCGGGCGTCTCCCCTGCTGATATCAACGTTTTGCTGATCCACCTTGAACGAATGAGAAGAATGAAATAAGCATATGGATATACTGAGAAAGCAACTGGGAAATATTGGATGTAACAATATAGAAGAGAAACTCGCGCTGTATAAGGGCTATATGGACGCGATACTTGAGGCGAACAAGAGCATCAATCTGACCAGGATAACTGAGCCGGAAGAGTTCGAAAAGCGCCATTTTGCAGAGTCTCTGCTGCCCTGCGCCGATGAAGCTTTCGCTGCGGCTGAGAGGATAATCGACGTGGGAAGCGGCGCCGGATTTCCGGGCGTCCCGATGGCAATAGCATTTCCACAGAAGGAATTCGTTCTCCTCGATTCGCTTGCCAAGAGGATGGATCTTGTGGCAGGTATCTGCGCAGATCTCGGGATCGGAAATGTCAGCTGCGTCCACGCGAGAGCGGAAGATGCGGCGCGTGATGATTCTATGAGAGAAGCCTTCGACCTTTGCGTCTCCAGAGCGGTCGCTGAGCTGAACGTTCTTTCGGAATACTGCATCCCCTTCGTCAAAACCGGAGGGACGTTCGTCGCAGTAAAAGGGAAGGGCTATGCCGATGAGATCGAGGCTGCTGAAAAAGCGATCGATGTGCTCGGAGGCGAGATCGATCACATAACTCCTGAGAGTGATGATGAAAAAGCCGGCGCATGTGTATATATTGTGAAGAAAAACAGCACGCCGGAGAAATATCCGAGACAGGCCGGAAAGCCTTCAAAAAAGCCCATTAGATAAGTTTTTTAAAGAATTTGATTCACACAGAAATCACATAATGAGTAAAGAATGTTCCACGTGAAACATTCTTTTTCTTTTTGGTGGAATCTTAAGTGCAAATACGTTATAATTAGTGACGTAGAAACACGAATACATAAAGATAATGTAATGTATTGAATATCAGGAGGAAAAGCATTGGGAAAAGCGATTGCTATATTCAACCAGAAAGGCGGCGTTGGTAAGACAACGACTAATATCAACCTTGCAGCCTGCCTGGCTGTTCGCGGAAAAAAGATACTTGTTCTGGACATCGATCCGCAGGGAAATACGACAAGCGGGCTCGGTGTTTCGAAGCAGGACACAGGATTGACCACTTACGATCTTCTGACTGATCCGGATATCAACACAGAAGATGCGATAATCCCTACAACTGTCGAAGGACTCGACCTGATACCGGGCAGCGTACAGCTCGCCGGCGCAGAGGTCGAACTGGTAAGGCTTGAAAGACGTGAGAGCAGACTGAAAACAGCTCTTGCACCGGTAAAGGCAAAGTATGATTATATCTTCATAGATTGCCCTCCTTCGCTTGGACTTCTTACGATCAACTCTCTTACAGCTGTTGATTCGGTACTGATCCCGATCCAGTGCGAATATTACGCGCTTGAAGGCGTCAGCCAGCTGATGAGCACTATAGAGATAGTGAAGAAGAACATGAACCCCGATCTTGAGATCGAAGGAGTAATACTCAGCATGTTCGATGGAAGAACGAATCTTTCCATACAGGTGGTAGAGGAAGTCAAGAAGTATTTCCGTGAGAAAGTATACACAACAGTGATCCCGAGGAATGTTCGCCTTGCGGAAGCCCCGAGTTATGGAATGCCGATAGTCCAGTATGACCCGAATTCAAGGGGAGCAGAGGCTTATTCGGAATTTGCGGAAGAGTTCCTGGAACTTGAGGGGTAGTAAGATGGCAGGAAAAAAGAAGAACACTGGCCTGGGCAAAGGACTCGATGCCCTGTTTGGCGAACTGGGAATGGCACCTGCTGAAGATACGGCGGCAGATGCTGCTGTCATCGCCGGAGCAGAAGAAATATCCATAGATGATATCAAACCGAATGCTGCGCAGCCCAGAAAGGTATTTGATGAAGAAGCTCTTGACGAGCTGGCGGGATCTATAGAGCAGCACGGACTCATACAGCCTATTATCGTTAGGAAAGCCGGAGAGGGCTACGAGATCGTTGCAGGCGAAAGACGCTGGAGAGCCTCCAGAAGGGCGGGGCTCAAGACCGTCCCCTGCCTCGTGCGTGATCTTACAGATGAAGAGACGATGCTTTTCGCCATCATCGAGAACATGCAGAGAAGAGACCTCGATCCGATCGAAGAAGCGGAAGGCCTCAACAACATGATCAAGACATACGGCCTCACTCAGGAGCAGGTCTCGAAGAGCGTCAGCAAGAGCAGACCTTATATAACGAACTCTCTCAGACTTCTTAAACTTCCGGAAGAGATCAGAGCGATGATGAGTGAAGGAAAGCTGACCAGCGGTCACGGCAAGGCGATCCTTTCTCTGAAGACGAAGAAGGAACAGATCGCGCTGGCTGAAAAGATCGCAAAAGAAGAGCTTTCGGTAAGAGCAGCCGAAGCCCTTGCTGCAGGCGGTAAAGGAAAGACCGCGAGGACAAAGGGAAGAGCTCCGGGTAAAAACGCTGAAGTTATGCAGATAGAAAACGAACTGAAAGAGAAGCTCGGAACCAAAGTCAATCTCGTACTCGGAGCAAAGAAGGGAAAAATTGAGATCGAGTACTACGGAAGAGACGAACTCGAGAGACTTATAGATTACCTTAGAGCATAAATGTTCCACGTGGAACATCCGGTTCTGAAAGAGAACAACAGGCCCGCGCCACAGGCGCGGGCCGTGCAATATCAAAACACAAGCCGTCAGGAAGATGACGGATCAGAGGAGGAGAAGGGTTTTGAAAAAGACAAAGAAAATAATCGCAGTTCTGCTGATGAGTCTTATGTGCGCGTCGCTCCTGTGTGGATGCGGCGGTGATGCGCCGGCTGAAAATGAAGGCTCAAACGCAGTCGTTCCAACGGAAGAGCAGACTGCAGAAGTAGATGCGGCAGCCGTAGGAGAATGGATAAAGATATCGAAGAAAGCAGAGGCAGACAAGAAGAACCACAACGCGAAAGTAAGGATCACGAAAGTGATAACCGACGAAGCGAAGGTCAAAGAGATGATAGAGGAATACAATCTTTCGGGAGTGAACGAAACAGTGAGCACTGATCCGGGAAACGACAAGGTCGCTTATGCAGCTGCAGAATATGAAGTCGTATTCGCGAAAGACTTTCCGCAGGGAGAGTTCGGTATTACAGATGTAACAGTCCCCTTTGAAGTCGTCGGATCTGACGGCGGGGAGAAGATAACCTTTGAAAACGCGGTGTATGACGGTCTTACAGAAACGGAGCAGATCGGAAGCGTGCCGCAGGGCTATGACTTTTATCTGCCGGACCATTATAAGGGAAAGATAGCCTTTCTGGTCCCGAAGGGATGCGAAGACGTCCTGCTTCGAACGAAGGACAGGAGCGGAGAGTACGCGTATGTAGATCTGTTCTCCGAATGATCAGCAGGCATGCCCCGGCTTACTGTGATGGGAGCATCGAGATATATGCCTCCATTTCAGGGGTCACCCATTTGTTCTTATGATATACAGCTTTGAGCTCAAGGTGCTCGTTGAGACCCTCAACGGGCACTTTTGCTATATGCCCCGCTTTGATCTCTTCCGCGGTTACATAGTCGGGAAGGAGGGAGACTGCGCTGCTATGGGCGACGGTGTCCATGATCAGGTTGAGCATACCTGTAAGAAGGAACGGTTCGATAGGGATGCTGTCGCCGGTGACTTTTTTCAGAATACTGAGATTCCGCTCTGAGAGAACAAGATCCTGAGCGAGGATCTCTTCGAGCGATACACGTTTCCTTCCGGCAAGGGGATGATCGGCCGCAGCGATGAAATGAAGCGGCTCGTTCTTTTCGTAGCAGGTCACAAGGTCGCTTCCGGATATTTCGTCACTGGTCATATAGAGGATGTCGAGCTCGTTGTGCCTGAGCTTGTCGAGCAGAGTAAGCGGATCCTCCGAGTCGAGTACTATCTTGATCAGCGGATACCTTTCATGAAGATGGAGCAGCTGCTGCGGGATCCTTCGGGAGGAAAGCGAAGCGACCGTGCCAAGACGGAGAAGTCCGTTCGGCTCGGCGTTTTTTGTCATGAGCTTTTCTGCGCTTTTTACTTCCTTTATTATACGGACGGCCTGATCGTAGAACTTCGCGCCCTCTTCCGTCAGGTGTATCCGCTTGCCGATGCGCTCAAAAAGGAGGACGCCGAATTCTTCTTCGAGCTGCTTTATATGGACTGTTACAGTCGACTGGGTGTAGCCGAGGATCTCTGCAGCCTTGGAAAAACTCTTGTTTTCAACGGCCATTACGAATGTTTCTATGTTTCTGATCTCCATAAATCTTCCTCCTGAGGGACAGCTTTTGCTCCTGAAAGGTGCAATGTCCATTTCAAAACACGAGAAATGTTTCTATATTGATTTTCTAAATGGATAACATTGAATCTATTAGTTTTACAAATATATATAACGATGGTAGCATCTATACAAAGAAGAGTCAAGCCGGTAAAAACGGCGCTTGGATAAGCATGGATAAGAATAAGAAATCAAAAGGCAGAGGAAAGGAAAAGACGATGGCGGCGAGGATAAAAACAAATATAGATGTAATAATAGCATCGGCCGTGTTCATCTCAGTAATGATGACATGCGCCCTCCTTGGCATCAACCTTGTTCTCCCGCTCATCGTCGGGTTCTTCTGCTACGCTGCAGCGGCTCTGAAGCAGGGATACAGCGTCAAAGCCGTAGCAAGGATGGCGGGCAACGGCCTTTCGGAGTCCATGCTCGTAGTGATCACTCTTCTTATGATAGGAATGATATCCGCGGCGTGGCGCGCGAGCGGAACTATAGCGATGTTCGTACACTACGGGATCGCGATGATAACACCGAACATGTTCCTTCTCATAGCGTTCCTGCTCTGCTGCGTATTCTCATACGCGATGGGCTCCAGCTTCGGAGTCGCCGGAACGATAGGGATCATCCTGGTGACGATAGCCAAGGCCGGTGATGTCAGCATCATCATGACTGCAGGCGCTGTCCTGTCGGGCGGATACTTCGGCGACAGATTCTCGCCCGTGTCCTCGAGCGCGAACCTCACAGCATTCATAACAAAGACAGAAGTATATGACAACATGAAGAAGATGGCGAGGACGATGATCGTCCCGCTGATGATAACGATCGGAATGTACGCGGTGCTTTCGATGAAGAACCCGCTCGGAACGGTAGATCCCGCGATCGACCGCCTGATGCTTGAAAACTTCACGTTCAGCCCCCTTCTGCTCATCCCGGTGCTGGTGATGATAGTGCTTCCGCTCTTCCACATCAAGGTGAGGGTAGTGGCGCTGATCAGCACAGCGATAGCGGCGGTGATGGCAGTAGCGATCCAGGGCGAAGATCCCCTCGTCCTGATGAAGACTCTCCTGTTGGGTTACGACCCTGAAGGTGCAGAGCTGGCTGCGATCTTCGCAGGCGGCGGCATGATCTCGATGGGCAAAGTAAGCGCAATGATAGCGGTATCGTGCGCTTACTCAGAAATAATCAAGCAGACACACATGTTCAGAGACGTCGTAAGGCTTGCGGCGGCTGGATGCGAAAGGTTCGGCCGCGCGGAGATGACGCTCCTTACGGGAACAATGTTCTCGGGACTGTTCTGCAGCCAGAGCGTGGCGATCCTTATGAACGGCATGATCCTCAAGAGCGCTTACAGAAAGACGGGCGGCATGGAGGAAATGGCGATAGATATAGAGAACACGACTGTCCTTTCGGCCACATGGGCTCCCTGGAGCTCGGCCTGCATGGCGGTGTTCTCGGTGCTCGGCGCAGGAAGCGGAGCTCTCGCATTCTCCTTCTTCGTCTTCGTACTGCCGGTCTACTATCTCCTGTCGAAGCATTTTGTCGAAAGGCTCGGTTCGTGGTATAATGCTCCGGGCAAAGTATTTGGCAAAATGAAACTTCACGGAGGAATAGCATGACTATAGAGGAAAGAGATGAGATCATAGAAGATATCGAGAACATCCTGATCCTGCACGGCATAGCGCCCGGCTCGGTCGAGTTCGACGACTGGAGCGACGAGGAGCTTGATGCATTCGAGATAGAATCCTTCCTGGCAAACCAGTGGAGATCTTACTAAAGAACGATCAATACAGCACTAAATGAAAAAACCGTGGGACCACGGTTTTTTCAAAGTGTGTGTATTAAATAAAAGAAGGAAAGTCTGTATGGGGATCCCATACGATTTCTTTTTGTCAGTATATGTGTGAAATGTGATGGTTTTGTGAAGAAGCGGGCCATATTTTATACAATCCAGAGAAATCGTTAAGTGAAGATGACGGAAGCAACCCCCATGGGGGCTTAAACACAGCGCTTTACTTTGGTAAACTTTTGATGATAGAATCTAAACAAGGAGGTGCAGGGTCATGACCGAAAAGAACGAACTATTGCACGAGCATGAACATAATCACGATCACGGGCATACGCATGAGCACGATCATGAACACGGACATGGACACACGCATGGGCATGGTCATGATCACGAACATCCGCATTCCCAGCAGGTCGTCAACAGGCTCGCGAAAGCGACGGGACATCTGCAGTCCGTCAAAAGGATGGTTGAAAACGGCCGTGACTGCAGTGAGGTCCTGATACAGCTGTCCGCGGTAATAGCAGCTCTGAACAAGGCCGGCAAGCTGATCCTTGAAGACCACATCGAAACGTGCATCGTTGACGCGGTGCAGAGCAACGACCAGAAGCCTATCGAAGATCTGAAGAAAGCGATAGAGCAGTTCGTGAAGTAAGCAGAATACAAACGGAAGAAAAAGCATTTCAGACCCGCCCGCCTTGACAAGAAAAAAGGCGGGTCTTATATTGTTAGCATGAGGAAGGAAAGAAAACACAAAAAAACAAAATCTTTGCTGGCCGTTCTTCTGATCGGTCTTTTGGTATGCGGCTGCCTGGCAGGTTGCGGCTCGGAAAGCGCTGAAGAGAGCGCTTCTTCCGGGATCAGCGCATCGCAGGACAGCAGCGCCGCCGCCAAAAAGGACGACGCAAAGGAAAAGGCGAAAGCAGCAAAAGAAGCGAAAGAAAAGAAAAAGGCTGAAGAGAAGAAGTCTGAGGAGAAGGCCGGATCTGAGGAAGAAAACTCAGGCAGCGACTCTGACAGCAAGGCCTCATCAGGATCGGACAAATCTTCATCAAGCTCGTCCAAGTCATCCGAAAAGAATTCATCTTCGAAAAAATCCGGATCTTCGGCAAAGAAGGACTCCGGATCGTCGTCAGGCAGCTCTTCAGACAGCAGCTCGCAGAACACAGCCGCTCCGGCTGAGCCCGACACATGCAGCGTTGCGGTCACATGCCACAATCTGGTCGGAAATGACGATCTCAAAGACAATGTGAGATCGAGAGTCCCGTCTTCCGGCGTCATAATGTCGAGAACGACGGTGGAGATAGAGAGCGGAGATTCCGTATATGACGTTCTGAAAAGAGCGGCCGGGATGCACGGCGTAAGCGTTACGGCAGAAAACACAGCGCTCGGGATCTATGTAAGCGGGATCGGCGGCTTCTACGAAAAGGATGCCGGCGCTCAGAGCGGATGGAAGTACAAGGTCAACGGTACTTATCCGGGAGACAGCGCGGGGGACGTAAAGGTCCATGACGGCGATAATATAGAGTGGGTCTACGCGCTTCATCCATGATAGAAACGGCATTCACGAAATACCACCCGGTGGTCAATTTCATTTTCTTCATAACGGCCATCGTGATGACTGTGGTCATATTCCACCCTGCGGCTCTGGCTGTCTCTCTTGCGGCCAGCGTTGCTTCGGCGGTGAAATTCTCAGGAAAAAAGGCAGTGAAATATTTCTTTGCCTTTCCTTTTTTTGTAATGATACTGAGCATGATCCTGAACCCGCTGTTCGTACATAAGGGGCTGACCGTGCTTTTCTATATCGGTGAAAGCCCGGTGACGGTCGAAGCATTCGCTTACGGAGCGTGCACGGCAATGATGGTCGGCGCGGTGATCATGTGGTCATACTGCTACACGCAGATAATGACGAGCGACCGCTTCATGGCGGTGTTCGGGAAGATCGCGCCTTCGACGAGCCTGGTGTTTTCGATGATACTCCGCTTTCTGCCAAGAGCGAGGCGTCAGGCGGGAAAGATCGCCTCGGCGCAGGAGCTTCTTTTCGTACCGCCTGAGGAAGTAGCGGCGGAAATCGAGGCTGGCGCAGCAAATGCAGCGGACGAAGCGGACGGCCAAACGAGCCGGGAGCAGACAAAGACGACGAAGATAAAGAAAGGCATGCGCGTGATGTCGGTCCTGACGACGTGGGCGCTCGAGAATTCGATAGATACGGCGGACTCGATGAGAGCAAGGGGCTACGGCCTCGCCGGAAGGACGATGTACAGAAAATACAGGGCAAGACCAGCCGACATCATATGCGGCTCGCTTATACTGGCGCTGCTCGCGGCATCGGTGTGGGCAAAAGCATCGGGAGTCTGGGATTTTTACTGCTATCCCGAGATAGAGTTCGGCGGAAGACCGGTGCTGCCGGCATGCATCCTTCTTGCAGCGATGTACGCCGTACCGCTTGTTATTGAAGTCTGGGAGGACATAAAATGGACCAGATCACTGTCAAAGATCTGAATTTCACATACCCCGGAAGGGACAGAAAAGCACTTGAGAACGTTTCGATGAGCATAGGAAGCGGTGAGTTCGTGTGCCTCTGCGGCAGGACGGGCTCAGGAAAAACGACGCTTCTGCGCTCCCTGAAGCCGATCCTCGCTCCGCACGGAGAGCGCACCGGCAGCATCCGCCTGCTCGGAAAAGACATGGACGAGCTGACGGACAGGGAAGCTGCGGCGCGCATCGGTTACGTAATGCAGAACCCCGACAACCAGATCGTTACGGACAAGGTGTGGCATGAACTGGCCTTCGGGCTCGAGAATATAGGGATGGACCCGGAAGCGATCCGCGTGCGGGTCGCGGAGATGGCGACTTTCTTCGGCATCCACAACTGGTTCGGCCGCGACACGGACAGCCTGTCGGGCGGCCAGAAACAGATGCTGAACCTCGCGGCGGTCATGGCCATGCAGCCCGATGTTCTGCTGCTCGACGAGCCGACCGCTTCGCTCGACCCGGTCGCCGCTGTGGACTTTCTGTCTACAGTAAGCAGGATCTCCCGCGAGATAGGCACGACGATAATCATCATCGAGCACAGGCTGGATGAAGTCCTGCCGAGGGCGGACCGCGTCATCGTGATGGATGAAGGAAAGATATATGCCGACGGAATGCCTGCTGAAGTCGGTCTTGACCTGATAGAAAAAGAGATGCCGATGGGCAGGGCGATGCCTGCTCCGCTCAGGGCTTATGCAGGATGCCTGAAGGAAGCAGGCGGAGATGCAGTCGCGGCTGACGAGGCTGCCGGCAAAACTTTGAAGGATGAGGCTATAGGCGATGCTCCACTCGACGTGGCCGCCGGAAGACGGTGGCTCGCAGACGCGATGGACGGCGAGGCTTCCAGCTCCGGCAAGGATATGACATCGCAGGAAACCGGGGCGGCAAAACCCGGACGTGAAGAAACAGAGATAGAGATAAAAGACATATGGATGCGATATGAAAGAAACTCGGCCGATGTGCTGAAGGGGCTTTCGCTTACTGTGAAGAAGGGCGAGATCCTCGCCATAGTCGGCGGTAACGGCGCGGGAAAGTCAACGCTCATGAACGTGATCGCGGGCGCGGCAAGGCCCTACAGAGGAAAGGTCGTTCGCGGCAGGAGGCCGGTTGGCGCTCTGGCGCAGAACCCGCAGCTCGTGTTCACTGAGGACACTCTTGAAGAGGATCTAAAGGTCGCATCTGGGTCTGAAGAAGAAATGCAGGAGATCGTAAAGAAGCTGCAGCTTGAAGACCTGCTCGCTTCTCACCCGTTCGATCTTTCGGGCGGCGAGCAGCAGAGGGCGGCTCTTGCGAAGGTGATGCTCGCGGGCGCTGAGGTGCTGCTGCTCGACGAGCCGACGAAGGGCCTGGATGAAGGATATAAAGAGATCGTGGAAAATATGCTCAAAGAGTTCACGGCAGGCGGCGGCACGGTGATAGTCACGACGCACGATGTGGACTTCTGCGCGAGGACGGCGGGAAGATGCGCCATGCTCTTCGACGGGCAGATCACCGGAGAGGGTCCGGCAGGAAGGTTCTTCAGGGGCAATGCTTTCTACACGACGGCGGCGAACAGGATGAGCCGCGGGATCACCGACTCGCTGTTCGCGGAAGAGATAATAGACGCGGTATCGGAAAAGCGGAAGGAGCTGTAAGCAGTGACTGAAGCGGCAGGCGGAAAACCGAATACGAAAAAGCATGTCCGCGACGCTCTGCTCGCCGGCGGAGGGATCATCCTCTCGGCCGCGGCGATGCTTTGGGCTGCGACGACGAACGTCGACCGCGGATATATGTACGCGAGCATTCTGATAATGCTTTTCGTTCTGGTGCCGTTTTATGTGAGCTTTGAAAAGGACAGACCGTATGCGAGGCAGATCGTTCTGATCGCTGTCATGGTGACGATAGCGGTCGCGGGGCGGGCGGCGTTTTTCTGGATACCGCAGTTCAAGCCGATAATAGCGGTCGTTATAATAGCCGGGGTAGCCATGGGCGCCCAGGCGGGCTTCGTAGTGGGCTCGATGTCGGCCTTCGTGTCGAACTTCATCTTCGGGCAGGGACCGTGGACCCCGTTCCAGATGGTTGCGTGGGGCCTGATCGGCATGGTCGCGGGCCTGCTGTTCTACAGGAAGATGGGACCGGGTGCAAAGGCGCCTGCCGGACCGGACGCAGATCGTCAGATCGGAAAAGGCGGACTGGCCGCACTTCTGATATACGGCGCGGTGAGCTGCTTCATCTTCCACGGCGCGATCACTGATCTGTGGACGGCGCTTTCGCTTACTGATCACCCGACCCTCGGGGTCATCCTGACGGTGTACGGCACGGGCCTCATCGCCGACGCGGTTTTGGCAGCGGCGACAGTGATCTTCCTGCTGCTGATGGCGAGGCCGATGCTGAAAAAGCTGGACCGCGTGATGAAGAAGTACGGGATGCTCGAATAACGGACGAAACGCCGCATATCTAAAACCGGATATTATCTGCCGGCCGCCTTGAAGGTGGGCGGCACTTGATTTTTGGAGGGATTTCGTGTGTGAGTGCGCAATAAGCGAGTGATTTGGCTAACGAAAAGGCAGGATGTCATGACTGCAAACGATTATTCGTGTGTAAGTATGCTATAAGGGAAAGTCTTGGCTAACAAATCGGAAGCGAATAGGGCAGCTGGAAAATATTATCAATTGGCGCTTGAAAGTCAGGCCTGAAAATGTAAAAATATGTAAAAAGACCCCCTTGCGAATGGTCGAAACAGGCTTATGTCGAAGAAAGTTAGCCAAGAAAGGAGCAAACGAATTGTTTACACACGAAAACACTGGTTATGAAACAATGGGTTTGAAGAGGATCGTCAAAGAAGAGCTGCGCTTCTTAAAAGCGATAGAGAAAAAATACTGTTTGGAAATAGAGTCATTGCCGAAGGGATATTTGAACAAGTATTCGGTAAAGGGCAGAACATATCTGAGGGTTGTAAGCGGAACGGCAAGGAAGCACCTGTCGATGAAAAAGACTGCGGATATAGAGATGGCGAGACAGCTTCGCCGCAGGAGGTTTCTTGAAAAAGTCGTGCAGACTGTATCCAGTGACATCGATGTTTTGGAGGATATGCTCCGGAGATATTCCGGGTTTGATCCAAAAGAAATCTTTGACGGTCTGAACAAAGCATACCATCTGCCGCAGGGAAGAGAGAAAGAAGTCCTTCCGGGTTTCTTCCCGCAGAAAGCAGCAGAGATGAAAACGAGATCCAAATCTGAGAGCATGGCAGCTTTGGCCCTCGAGCTGTTGGGCCTTGAGGCGCAGTATGAAAGAGAGATCCTGCTTGAAGGAAAGGCTTTCCGGCCGGACTTCACGATACGTCATCCTGAAACAAACGAGTTGATATACTACGAACATTTTGGGATGATAGATGACCCTGTCTATTACAGGAACATGATCGAAAAACTGATGATATACTGGCGGTCCGGAATAAGACTTGGAGAGAACCTGATAGTGACATTCGAGACCAAAGACCACCCGTTAACAGCGGAAGCTGTCATGAATGAACTTGAAAGATTTTTCGGAAGGAGGGCTTTGTGAAAATGCGGTTTAGGCGACATGACAATCTATCATTGTTCTCAATACAATATTTCGATTGTACTTATATGCGTCAGATGATATCATCAAAAAAGGAATGAGATCATAACTTTCATGTCGCAAAGCATCCTGAGGATGCGGGCGTTAATAGGGAAGTCGGGTGAGAATCCCGCGCGGACCCGCCGCCGTAAGCGAAGAGTTCTTTTCATTTATGCCACTGGACGATAACTATAGGGGATAGCCTGAAAGTTTGGGAAGGCGAAAGGAACGGATGCGCTAAGCCGGAAGACCTGCATGGAAGTGTTTCCGCCCGGCGTGGTTTCCGGTGCGCGGAAGCG
>CAMNNG010000018.1 GCA_946545145.1 uncultured Bacillota bacterium | reverse complement strand
CTTCATCCGCTTGAGGCGTTTCGTTATATTGCCGCAGAGACCGCTGTCCACGCTGCTGTTATGACTAAAACAGGAAAAGTATCAGAAAAAGTACAACAATATCCTGATTTTTTTGCTTACTCAGCCGGCCGCCCGCTCTTTACCTGATCAGATTTCCCATGCATCCTCTATCCGGTCGTCGATAAAAGCCTCTGGCACTTGTTATGTAAAGCTGTTTTCTGCGCAGCCGAGGGACCACGATCCCGACATGCTGGAATGTTGTACTTTTCTTCAAAAAAGCAGCGGTTTAGTCATAACCGGCATCGACCCGGCATCGATCCGGCATATACATGAGCAGCCAAAATCTCCAAACTTCTCCCTCGCGTGCATAGGCCGCCCATTTGTGGTATCATATTCGGGAGCACTATAGAATGTGAGGACAGGAATTGAAGATAATCAGAAACATACCGGGCATCGTCAAGGCCATCAAGGCTCTGAGATACCTGACAGAATACAGAAACAACATACACAAGGGACGTGAAACGGGAGACCGCGAGTTCGAACGGGAGAACATCAGACTTGCCACATCCATATGGGGAAAGAAGATGCTGGATATGTTCGGCGCCGATCTTACTGTAGTCGGCAGGGAGAATCTTCCGAAAGAAGGCCCCGTCGTCTATGTGTCGAACCACCAGGGCTATGCGGACATCGTCGTTCTGTGCGCTGCGCTCGACACGATACAGACTGGCTTCGTAGCAAAGAAGGAACTCGACAAAGTCCCGCTCTACGGACCGTGGATCCACGAGATCAGGAGCGTCCTTATAGAAAGAGACAACCCCAGAGAATCCCTGAAGGCGATCTCCGAGGGAGTCAAAAACATCAAGATGGGCTACTCGATGGTCATCTTCCCTGAAGGCACAAGGTCCCAGGGACCCGATATGGGAGAGTTCAAGAAAGGAGCACTTAAGCTTGCGACCAAGCCGAAAGCCCCGATCATCCCGGTATCGATCGACGGCTCATACAGGTGCTTTGAAAAGGACGGCTACATCCACGGAGCCCCGATCAAAGTCATGATCCATCCGGCAGTGCCGACGGCCGATCTCACAAAAGAAGAAGAACAACATCTTTCCGAGAGGATACAAAGAATCGTTGAAGACGGATTAAAAGAGCTTCGCGCGTGATGCGCGAAGCTTTTTTTCGTAAGTTTTTGTGCCTTTCAGTAAGCATATACGGCCGGCTTCAGTCCGCCGCCTTGCCTCTAGTCCTATCTGATACCGAGGCCGAATCTTTCCTTTGCTCTTTCGAGTACCGGCTCTGCGATGTCGTTCGCTCTTCTGCTGCCGTCTTTCAGGATGTCTATCAGCTCATCCGACTCTCTGATCTTGTCGAATCTCTCTCTGATCGGAGCGATCGAGTCAGTTACTACTTCTACGAGGGCTTTCTTGAATGTTCCGTATCCTTCACCGTCGAACCTGTTGACGATGGAAGTGATGCTCTCTTCAGTCAGCGCGCTGTAGATGTTGAGAAGGTTGCTGATGCCCGGCTTGTTCTCCGGATCGAAAGCGATGACGCCGTCCGAGTCAGTAGTTGCCTTCATGATGGCTTTCTTGATCTTGCCCGGATCGTCGAGAAGGGAGATCCTGCTCATGTCGTTCTCGGCGCTCTTGCTCATCTTGCTTGTCGGATCGTCGAGACCCATGATCCTTGCGCCTTCCTTGAGGTATCTTCCTTCCGGCACTACGAATGTGTCGCCGTATTTGTGGTTGATCCTGAGCGCGATGTCTCTTGTAAGCTCGATGTGCTGCTTCTGGTCGTTTCCTACCGGAACGATATCAGTGTCGTAGAGAAGGATGTCCGCAGCCATCAGGACAGGATATGTGAAAAGACCTGTCGGAGCCGACTCCTGGCCCTTGCTCTTGGCTTTGAACTGAGTCATTCTCGAAAGCTCTCCTGTATATGAATTGCATGTCAGGATCCACGACAGCTCCGCGTGGCCGGATACTTCCGACTGAACGAAGATGATCGATTTTTTCGGGTCGAGACCTACTGCCAGATACAGGGCAGCCACATCGAGGATGTGTTTTTTCAGCTCTTCGGGATCCTGCGGCACTGTGATCGAGTGCATGTCGACGATGCAGTAGATACAGTCGTTCGTCTCCTGAAGATCGACGAACTGTTTCAGAGCCCCAAGATAGTTTCCAAGGTGGATGTTTCCTGTGGGCTGAACGCCTGAGAATACTCTTTTCCTTTCCATAACAGATGTTCCTTTCTTACTTGTATTTTATTATCTGTCCGCTTACTGCGCCCTGACGCGGATGCGTCACTTGGCCAGCTCTGCAGCGAATTTCTCTTTGATTTTTCTTTCGACCCTCGAGATGGTCATCTGCGATACGCCGAGCTCCTCGGCGATATCGGCCTGCGATCTCTCTTCGTAGATCCGCTGTCTGAAGATGTACCTGTCGGTACCGGAGAGCCTGCTCAGTACAGAGTCGATTATCTCATAATTCTCCAGTCTTTCATAGCCCTCTTCGTCGGTCGCCGTAGCTTTCTGAAGGATCTCGGCATCGCCCGAGCCTCCGTCCTCATCATATGTCATGTTGAGTGAGAAGGCATCGTAAGCCATGCTGCTCTCCATCGCCTCGAGCACGTCGCCTTCGCTGATGTTCATGCGCTCTGCTATTTCGGCGACGGTCGGCACCCTTCCGAGTTCGGAAGTGAGCTCGTCCTTGACGCCCGGCAGCGCAACTGCGTTCTCCTTCAGGCTCCTGGGCACGCGAACGCTCCACCCCCTGTCCCGGAAGTATTTTCTTATCTCTCCGAGAATGGTGGGCGTAGCAAAGCTCGAGAACTTGAATCCCTTGTCGGGATCGAACCTTTCAACGGCTTTTATGAGGGCGAGGGCTCCGACCTGATAGAGGTCGTCGCGCTCTATGCCCTTTCCGGTGTATTTCCGGATGAGGATGTCTACCATGAAAAGATGATCTTCGACGAGTTCGTTCCTGAGCGATATGTCGCGGGTCTTTTTGTACTCCGCGAATTTTTCGTCTATCTGAACTTCTTTACTAACGTTATGCTCTTGCATCCTGCCTCAGCCTTTGAAATCGAAACTTCGTCCATGATCACTTCGATCATTTTGATCCCTATGTCTCCCTCGCTCGGGCAGTCGGGACATCTCATTCCTTCGTCTTTCGCCTTGTCGTGAGCGCAAAGGTCATCCTTCACGGTGATGGTGACGGCTTCGTCGTCGATCTCACATGTGATATCGTACGAGCGGCTCCATCCCTCGAATCCGTGACAGGTGACGAGCCTGCATGCTTCGCTGACGGCAAGCTTCAGATCGGTCGCCTTTTCGACGTCCATCCCGTGAAGGCTCGCCGCCTGGCATGCGGCCGTCTCCGCTATCTTTATGTATCCGGGATCTCCCGGTATAGTCATCTTCAGTACTTCAGACATCTGCTTTTCCTTCCGTCAAACAGTCATCAGACCTTGAGCTCGAGCTGCTCCGGACCTTCTTTTTTGCTGTCTTTTTCTTCAGCTTCTTCGTCTTCCTTGACTACCTTCGTCATGGAGATGATGTTGGCTTCTCCCTTGACCTTCATTATCTTGACGCCCTGAGTAGCGCGGCCGAGCCTCGAGACCTCTCCGGCGTTGATCCTGATGATGATGCCGTCGGAGTTGATCAGCATGATATCGTCGTCGTCCTCGACCGTAGTCGCTCCGATGAGAGCGCCCGTCTTCTTGAACTTGGACTTGTCATATGTAAGCATGCCCTTGCCGCCTCTTGTCTGAGTCTTGTACTCTTCGACAGGAGTCCTCTTTCCGAAGCCCTTCTCAGTTACTACGAGAAGTTCCTGTCCCTCCTGGACGAGGTTCATTGCAACGACTTCGTCATCGTCTTCGAGCTTGATGGCTCTGACGCCGCCGGCGTTCCTGCCCATCGGTCTTACATCTTCTTCGTTGAAGCAGATGCACTTGCCGTTCTTCGTGACGATGATGACCTTGTCGTTTCCGGAGGATTCCTTGATTTCAACAAGCTCGTCTCCATCCTTGAGATTGATGGCTATGAGGCCGCCCTTCCTGTTCGTATCGAACTCGGACAGAGCTGTCTTCTTGATCGTTCCGTTCTTAGTGACGCCGATCAGATACTTGTCCTCTGCGAAGTCCTTGATCGGGATCATAGCGTTGATCCTCTCACGCTGCAGCAGGTTCAGGAAGTTGACCGCCGGCGTTCCCTTTGCAGTCCTCGTTGCCTCCGGTATCTCGTAAGCCTTGAGTTTGTGCGCCTTTCCGTAGCTCGTGAAGAACATGAGGTACTCGTGCGTCGACGTTATTATGAGATTCTTTACGAAGTCGTTCTCTCTCGTCGTCACGCCCGTGATGCCCTTGCCTCCGCGGCGCTGCGTCCTGTATGTATCAGCCGGGATCCTCTTGATGTATCCGAGGTGAGTAAGCGTGATCGCTACGTTCTCTTCTTCGATCAGGTCAGCCTCATCGAATTCATCGGCGGCGGCCGTTATCTTTGTCCTTCTGTCGTCGGACCACTTGTCCTTGATCTCGAGCATCTCATCTTTGACGACTCCCATGAGTTTTTTCTCGTCGGCGAGGAGCTCGTTGTAGTAAGCGATCTTCTTCTGCAGCTCTGCATACTCGTTTTCGATCTTCTCTCTTTCGAGTCCCTGCAGGCGGGCAAGCCTCATGTCAAGGATGGCCTGTGCCTGGATCTCCGAGAGGTCGAACCTCTTCATGAGTCTTTCCTTGGCATTGTCGTAGCTCTCTCTGATGATCTTGATGATCTCGTCGATATTGTCGAGAGCTATCCTGAGTCCTTCGAGTATGTGAGCTCTGGCTTCGGCCTTCTTCAGGTCGAACTGCGTCCTTCTCGTCAGTACTTCCTTCTGGTGCTTGAGGTACTCGAGCAGGATGTCGTACAGCGAAAGGATGCGCGGCACTCCGTCTACGAGAGCGAGCATGATCATCGAGAAGCTGTCCTGCAGCTGTGTGTGCTTGAAGAGCTTGTTCAGAGTGATCTGCGGGTTCGCGTCCCTCTTCAGGACGATGACTATCCTCATACCTTCACGGTTGGATTCGTCTCTGATATCAGAGATGCCGTCGATCCTCTTCTCCTTGACGAGCTGGGCTATCTTCTCGATCAGTCTGGCCTTGTTGACCTGGAACGGGATCTCAGTTACGACGATCTGCATCCTGCCGCCCTTGATCTCCTCGATCTCAGTCTTCGCCCTGACCGTTACCTTGCCCTGGCCCGTACGGTAAGCTTCTTCTATATCCTTCTTGCCCATGATGATGGCGCCTGTCGGGAAGTCCGGTCCCTTGATGATCTTGATCAGATCATCAACAGTGCAGTCTTCATGGTCTATCATGTAGCATGCTGCGTCTATCGTCTCGCCGAGGTTGTGCGGCGGGATCGATGTTGCCATACCTACGGCGATACCGTTCGATCCGTTGACGAGGAGGTTCGGGTATCTCGAAGGCAGGACTGTCGGCTCCATCTCCTCTTCGTCGAAGTTCGGCATGAAGTCTACAGTGTCCTTTTCGATGTCTCTTATCATCTGGAGCGAGAAAGCGCTCATCCTCGCCTCCGTATAACGCATGGCCGCAGCTCCGTCTCCGTCTACCGAGCCGAAGTTTCCGTGACCGTCAACGAGCATGTATCTCGTCGAGAAGTCCTGCGCCATCCTTACCATAGCGTCGTAGATCGAGCTGTCGCCGTGCGGGTGATATTTACCCATTACTTCACCGACGATACGCGCCGACTTTTTGTAAGGTTTGTCCGGTGTGACGCCCAGCTGCGTCATTCCGTAAAGTATTCTCCTGTGGACCGGCTTCATTCCGTCTCTGACATCAGGAAGCGCACGTCCTACGATTACGCTCATGGCGTAGTCGATATAGGAGTTTTTCATTTCGTCATGTATCTCATGCTGGATGAGTTTCTGGTCTTCTATCAAATTAGGCATATCCTTTTACTTCCTTCCCTAAATGTCGAGGTTCTTTACATACTGAGCGTTCTCTTCGATGAACTTCTTACGCGGCGGGACCTTGTCTCCCATCAGCGTAGTGAAGATAGCGTCCGCTTCGGCCGTATCCTCGAGCGTGATCTGGATCAGCGTTCTCGTATCGTAGTCCATCGTCGTCTCCCAGAGCTGCTGGAAGCTCATCTCACCAAGACCCTTGTATCTCTGGATCTCGGCCTTGCCCGGCTTTTCGGAAAGCTCGGCCATGAGTTTTTCCTGCTCGCGGTCGGAGTATGTGTAGTAAGTCTCCTTGCCCTTCTTGACTCTGAAGAGAGGCGGCTGAGCAGCATAAACATGACCTTCTTCGATCAGCGGTCTCATGAACCTGAAGAAGAATGTCAGAAGAAGCGTTCTGATGTGCGCTCCGTCGACGTCGGCATCGGTCATGATGATTATCTTGTGGTATCTGAGTTTTTCGATGTTGAACTCGTCTCCTATACCGCAGCCGAAGGCCGTTATCATATTCTTGATCTCGTCTGAATTGAGAATTCTTTCGAGCCTTGCCTTTTCAACGTTGAGGATCTTGCCCCTGAGCGGCAGGACCGCCTGGCGGAGCCTGTCTCTTCCCTGTTTTGCGGAGCCGCCCGCGGAGTCACCCTCTACGAGGAAGATCTCTGAAAGTGCCGGATCTTTTTCCGAGCAGTCAGCGAGCTTGCCAGGAAGCGAAAGTCCTTCCGTAAGGCTCGTCTTTCTGCTGACGTCTCTTGCCTTTCTTGCAGCTTCCCTGGCTCTTGCGGCCTGGACGATCTTCTGCATGATGATCTTGGCCTGAGTCGGGTTCTCCTGGAGGAAGGCTGTGAGGTTCTCGTTCGTCGTCGACTCTACGAATCCCCTCATCTCGCTGTTTCCAAGCTTCGACTTCGTCTGTCCTTCGAACTCCGGATTCGTGAGCTTGACAGAAACTACTGCCGTAAGACCTTCTCTGACGTCTTCACCTGTGAATGAAGGATCGTTATCTTTGAGGAAGTTGTTCTTTCTTGCGTAGTCGTTGATCGTTTTAGTAAGCGCCGTCTTCAGACCTACCAGGTGATATCCGCCGTCTACTGTATTGATATTGTTCGCATATGAAAGGACTGTCTCAGCGTACTTGTCCGTATACTGCATGGCTACTTCACACGACATGTCGCCTGTATTATCCTTGTTTCTTCCTTCCGCTTCGAAATATATGATGTCCGGATGGATCGCTTCTTTATTCTGATTCTGGAAGGCTACGAATTCCTTGATTCCGCCTTCGTAATGGAATTCTTCCTTTTTCTTCTTGTCTTTTCTCTTGTCTTCGAGAGTGATCTTGATGCCCTTGTTGAGGAAGGCCATCTCTCTGAGCCTTGTCTCAAGAGTATTGAAACTGAATACAGTCTCTTCGAAGATCTCGGGGTCCGGCCAGAATCTCGTCTTGGATCCTGTCTGACGCGTGTTTCCTATCTCGTGGAGCTTCACTGTAGTCTGGCCGCGCGAGAATTCCATCTCATATTTTTTGCCGTTTCTTTTTACTTCTACATCCATCTTTGTGGAAAGTGCGTTAACAACAGAAGCACCTACACCGTGGAGTCCGCCGGATACCTTGTATCCGCCGCCGCCGAACTTACCGCCGGCATGGAGCTTTGTATGTATTACTTCAACAGCAGGTATTCCTTCCTTAGGATGTATATCTACAGGCATTCCTCTTCCGTTGTCCTGTACCGTGATGGAGTTGTCAGCTTCTATCGCCACGTTGATCTCATCACAGAATCCTGCCAGAGCTTCGTCGACAGAGTTGTCTACTATCTCATATACGAGATGATGGAGACCCTTTTCTCCTGTCGAACCAATATACATTCCCGGCCTCATTCTGACCGGTTCAAGACCCTCAAGGATCTGTATTTGCTCGGCATTATATTCGCTATTCATCTTTTCCTGAGCCATGTTACCTTCTTTCTCCTCATTCGTCTATTTGATTAACCGACTCATTGTATCATAAAACAGGGGCTTTGACAATTTTTTACCCCTGTTTTGATAATAATCTTTTATTTAACGGTTTTATCGCCTTATTCCCATAATTTTGCGCCTTGAAAATGGAAATTTTCCGCCCGTTACAACCTTGAATTATGGAAATATTTTCTATTGACCTTTGACGGTGCCTTTTTCTATCACGAGTTTTTTGTTTTGCGGGAAATATCTTATTATATCCTGCGGCACTTCCGCGGCCGTTATGAACAGCTGCGTATGCTCAAGATGATCCACGAGATATCTCTGCCTTTTTTCATCGAGCTCGGAAAGAACGTCATCAAGCAGAAGGATCGGATAGTCTCCTTTTTCTTCTTTGATAAGTTCTATCTCAGCGAGCTTGAGAGAAAGAGCCGCCGTTCTCTGCTGTCCCTGGGATCCGAACTTCCTGGTGCTTACTCCGTCGATCATTATATCCAGATCATCCTTGTGAGGACCGGATGAGGTTGTGCCGTGCATCATATCCTTCTTTCTGTTTTCGAGAAGGATGCTTTTGAAAAGTTCTCTCTGTTCTTCATCGCTTTCGCGCCACTCTATATTGGGACAGTATACTATCTCGGATATCTCGCTGCCGTCGGTGATGCCGCCGTGTATCTTTTCGCTTATTGAAGACAGCTTGTCCACAAAGCCTTTTCTCTTTCTTATTATGTTGGATCCTTCTTTTGCCAGATTCTCATCCCATATATCCAGAAGGGTCTCATCTATTTTTTCTTCTTTGAGATATGAATTTCTCTGAAGGAGAAGTTTTTTGTAGACAGCGAGGCTCTCGAAATATGAAAGACTCATCTGGCATATCTCCCTGTCGAGGAAGTTCCTTCTTCTCTCAGGCTCATCCTTTACTATCTTCATATCTTCAGGAGAAAAAACGACGACATAATAATCGGAGACGACATCTCTCAGTCTGTCTCTTTTGATCCCGTTGATCTTTGCTATCTTCCTGCCGCTGCGGTCCATAGCAATTTCAACAAGGTCTGTCTCCCCGTTTTTTGAAAACGAAGAGCAGACCCTGAGATGATCTTTGCCAAAGCTTATCATTTCCCTGTCGGACGAAGTCCTGAAGGATCTGATAAAAGAAGAAAAATATATGCTTTCAAGAAGATTCGTCTTTCCCTGGGCGTTGTCCCCTGTGATTATATTGATCTTCTCATGAAAATCTATTTCACACGACGAATAGTTCCTGAAGTTTTCAAGCTTTATTTTCTCAAGAAACATATATCAGTTCATCGGTATCCTTACCGGAAGGACGAGATACTCATATCTGTCGCCCGTTACCGGCTTGATGAGGCACGGTTTTACGGCCGAATCGAATTCCATGATTATCTCTTCATCATCTATAACCTTGAGAGCATCGAGAAGATATCTGTAGTTGAAGCCGATCTCGAGGTCTCCGCCTTCTTTTTCCATTATTATATCTTCTTTTACATTTCCTTCTTCAGATGCAGAAGTGATGTTCATGAGGTTTTCCTGGATAGTGATCCTGATAGTTCTGTTCTTTATATCGCGCGTAAGAAGCGAAGCTCTTTCGATCGCTTCCATGAGAAGAACTCTGTTGATCTTGACGAATGTCGAGTTCTGCTTCGGAAGGATGTCTTTGTAAGCGATGAACTCTCCGCTGAGAAGTCTGAGCACTACCTTCGTCTTGTCGAGGAGGAGTATCGCCCTCTTTTCGCAGATAACGAGCTCTACATCATTTTCATCATCGGACTCCTGAAGGATCTTTCCGATCTCATTCATGATCTTTCCGTTGATGATTATCTTTCTGGGAGCTTCGTTCTTCATACTCTCTCTCGCGACAGCCATCCTGAATCCGTCAAGAGCTACCATATTAGTGATATCCTCTTCCATTTCTACCAGGACGCCGGAGATGACTCCCTTTGTTTCATCGATGCTCGCGCAGAACTGGGTCTTCCTGATCATCTCTTTGAATATCTCTTTGTCGAAAGAGAGTTTTGCAAGGATGTTCTCGGCCTCGGCCGTCTTCGGGAAGTCGTCAGCGCTCTGTGTGACTATGTCGTACTTTGTAGTAAGCGTCTTGATGATGAGCTTTTCTCTTTCATCGAGCTCCATCGAAAGGATCCCCGAAGGAAGCTTTTTGATGATGTCGGAAAAGAGTCTTGAAGGAACGACTACTGCTCCTGCTTCTTCAACATCGGCATCTATAGTTCTTTCGATGCTCAGGTCGAGATCCGAAGCAGAAAGTATCATCTTACCTTCTTCTGTTACTCTGATGAGTATACCTTTGAGGATAGGTATGGTTGTTCTTGTTGTTATCGCTTTTGAAACAGTGTTCAGTGCTTTTGAAAGCTGCTGCTGTTCACATGTGAATTTCATGACGTCTCCTTTTCCTAACATTAATAATTATATTAACTAGTAGTAGTAGTAGTAGTCCCTGTGGATAATGTGGATAACTCTCAGATACCTCTTATTCCAACCTTCAGGCAGTGTTTTTGTCTGTGGAAAAACCTGTTGGAAACCTGTTTTTTTTATCAACAGGAGCTGTTGATAACTTTTACTGCTTGGTAACCTCCATAATAAGGTAGTCCACAGTGTCTTTCAAGTCTTCGTCTTTTTCTACCGCTGCTGATATCTTTTTGACTGCGTGAAGAACTGTCGTGTGGTCCTTGCCTCCGAAGGCCTTTCCTATCTGAGGAAGCGAATTGTCTGTAAGCTCCTTCGACATGTACATCGCTATCTGCCTTGGAAATGCAAGGTTTCTCGTTCTTTTTGCAGAATCCATATCCTTTATTGAAATGGAATAGTACTTTGCGACCGTCCTCTTGATCTTGTCGATGGTGACTGTTTTGTCGCTGTACATTATTATATCTTTCAGGATGTTCCTGGCCATCGCGTAGTTGATCGGCTTTCCCATAAGTTTTGAAAAAGCGTCGAGTCTGTTCAGCGCGCCGACCATTTCTCTGATATTGTCTGTTATCTTTTCAGCGATCAGATTGATGACCTGAAGGACATCGGCGTTCAGCTCTATATTGGCAAGCTCAGCCTTGCTCTTCAGTATCGCTACACGCGTCTCGTAGTCAGCCGGCTGGATGTCAGCTGTTACATTCCACAGAAAACGCGAGATGAGTCTTTCATCTATATCTGTGAAAGACTTCGGCGGTCTGTCGCTGGAGATGACTATCTGCTTTCCTCTGTCATGAAGGTAGGTGAAAGTATGGAAGAATTCTTCTTCGATAGCCTTCTTTCCTTCGATGAACTGGATATCGTCTATCAGAAGAACATCGACGTTCCTGTATTTTTTCCTGAATTCATCGGGGCTGTGCTTTCCAAGCGAATTGATGAGCTCGTTGGTGAACATCTCCGCCGACACATAAAGTACCCTCTTCTTCTTGTGATGCTCCATTATATAATGGCCGATCGCATTCATGAGATGAGTCTTGCCGAGACCGGAACCTCCGTAAATAAAAAGAGGATTGAAATTCTTTGCCGGCTTTTCGGCTACGGCGAGTGCCGCCTGGTAAGCGAATTCGTTGTTCTTTCCGACTACGAAATTGTTGAAATCAAAACTCGGATGGAGATAGTGCTCTTCATCCAGAACGAGTTTTTCACTTGGCTTTGAGATTACCTTCGTCTGAGGTTTGGGGTCGCTTACTACACCTATGACCCTTATCTTCTTTCCGAAGGCGATATTGACTGAATTCTGTATAAGGTGAAGATAGCGATCGTTCACCAGATCGATCACTCTCTTTTTGTCAGCTTCTATATACAATATATTCTGGTTTTCATCCAGACTCTGCGGTTTCAGCGGAGCGATCCAGGTATCGTAAGGAACGGTGTTGAGCTCCTCACGCAGCAATTCCAGTGTTTTGCTCCACTTTTCTTCGATGTTATTCATATAATTATGGACCTTCTTTTCGTGTTGTAAATAAATTATAAGAAAAAAGTTATCCACAAGCAACAGTTAATTTCTTTTGTCTGTGGATAAAATAATTGCAACGAAATTGTAAAGTTATCAACAAGGTGTGGATAAAATTATGAACACTTTCCACAACGGCACAATATGTTGGAGAAGGGCCCGGCGAGGCTGGAAAAATGAAGATTTTTTCATTTGACACTCATGGAGCGAGGCATTATACTATTTAAGCGTATGTGCCGAATTGGAATTGAGAAACGGCACAGATCTCTTAGTTCAGAAAAGAGGAGGAAAAAAAGATGAAAAGAACTTACCAGCCGAAAAAGAGACAGAGAAAAAAGGAACACGGATTCAGAAAGAGAATGAGAACTCCGGGCGGAAGAAAAGTGCTCAAGAGAAGAAGAAGCAGAGGAAGAAAGAAGCTTTCTGCTTAGGTCATCCGAGCCGGGTAAAGAAGTATGCTGGATCCTAAAGTACTGCGTGGAAAAAGAGAATTCAGCGCGGTCTACAACAAGGGAAAATCGGCAGCAGGAAGATATGTGGTCGTTTTTTACAAAAAGAACGGCCTCGAGCATAATAGATTAGGTTTTCTTGCCAGCAAAAAGGTTGGAAACGCTGTTGCCAGAAACAGGGCCCGCAGGCTGATGAAAGAAAGTGTCAGGACCGATATCGACATCAAGGTACAAGGTTATGACATTATTTTCATAGCTAGAAATACCATAGAGGGCAGAAAAAAGCAGGATATTACAAAGTCGCTCCGCGCCACAATCGGCCGGACCGAACTTTCGGGCAAAGACCCTTCGGAGATCAGATCCGAAAAAGAAAAGGTAAAGAAAAGAAAATGAAACAGATAATGATCCTTCTTATAAGAGGATATCAAAAGTTCATTTCTCCGCTTCTGCCGAGAACGTGCAGATTCTATCCGACCTGCTCCGCTTACTTCATACAGGCACTTGAAAAATACGGCTTCTTCAAAGGTTCATATCTGGGAATAAGACGCATTTTGAGGTGTCATCCTTTCAACCCCGGCGGATACGATCCGTTAAAGTGATTTTGGAGGAAAAACATGAACACCATTATAGGATTCATAGCCAAACCGCTTGGAACATTCCTTGGTTGGCTGTACGGTATCCTCGGAAGCTACGGTCTTGCTATCGTCGTATTCACGATCATCGTAAAGTTCGTACTCTATCCTCTGTATGCAAAACAGATCTCTTCCACTGCTGCCATGAGTACGGTGCAGCCGAAGATGCAGGAAATACAGAAAAAGTACGCTAACGACCAGGATATGATGAATCAGAAGATGGCGGAGCTTTACAAAGAAGAAGGCATCAACCCGATGGGCGGCTGTCTGCCGATGCTCATCCAGATGCCGATCATCTTCGGACTTTTCGCTCTCCTGAGAAATCCTCTCTATTATATGGGTACGAGCGAAAGCATGATGTTCGCTGTCCACGAATCTTTCCTGTGGATGACGGACCTCAGCCAGCCTGACAAATGGATACTTCCGATACTCGCGGGCGTAGCAACATTCATATCGTTCTCGATGAATCAGCCGGCAGCTGCAGGTCAGTCGGCCGACATGATGAAATCGATGAAGTACGTTTTCCCGATCATGATCGTACTGATGGGAAGAACTTTCCCGTCAGGTCTTACTATCTATTGGTTCCTCAGCCAGTTCATCCAGATCTTCTACAATCTCAGGATGAAGAAAGTTCGTGAGAAGGCGCTTGAGGGCAAGAAAAAGGGAGGAAAGAAAAAGAAATGAATTTTTCTGAGAAATACGGAAACGACATAGAAGAAGCTGTCGCTCTGGCTCTCAGAGACCTCAAAGTTTCAAGAGACGAAGTAGAGGTCGAAGTTCTGGAAGAGCCTTCAAAAGGATTTCTCGGTCTTGGTTCAAAGCTTGCTAAAGTACGCGTTACTTTAAAAGAAGAAGAAAAACCGGAAGAACCCGAACCGGCAGTTGAAGAAATCAAAGAAGAGCCAGTGAAGGTCAGCGAAAACAAAGAAAAGAAAGAAAGCAAAGAAAAAGACAACAAGGCTCCTAAAAAATCAATAATAGCAAAAAGACCGGATGATCTTGTTGAAGTCGAAGACCACAAAGCTCTCGACTTCCTCAAAAAGACAACGGAAGAAATGGGCCTTGAACTCAGCTTCAAAGCTTCTGTCAACGACGAGAACATCTACGTTGACATCGAAGGAAAAGATGCAGGAAGCATCATCGGAAAGCGCGGTCAGACTCTCGACGCCATCCAGTACCTCACATCGCTTGTAGTCAACAAGGACAGTGAGAAATACATCCGCGTCATCCTCGATGCTGAAAACTACAGATCGAGAAGAGAGAAAACGCTGCAGCAGCTTGCTAACAGACTTGCCGGCAAGGTCGTCCGCACGAAGAAGAGCGTAAGACTTGAGCCGATGAACCCGTATGAGAGGATGGTAATACACGCCGCCCTTCATAACAGCAAGAAAGTCAAGACAAGAAGCGAAGGCGAAGAGCCGTACCGCAGAGTAATAATCGAACTTAAATAACAATGGGGGCCCGATAGTATCGGGCCTTGACTTTTTTTGGATATGAAAGAAGATACGATAGCTGCCATCTCCACGGCCTTTGGCGAAGGAGGCATTGGAATCGTAAGGATGTCGGGAGAAGATTCAAGGAAGATCCTCTCCGAGATATTCGTTCCGGTGCATGGCGAAAACAAAGAATTAAGAAGCAGGATGCTTACTTACGGACACATCGTTCACCCAGGCACCGGCGAGGTGATCGATGAAGTCCTTGCTGTTTTCATGCCTGCGCCTCATACTTATACGACCGAAGACGTTGTGGAGATAGACTGCCACGGAAGCGTCGTCAGTCTGAGAAGGATACTCGAGCTTTGCTACGAGCGAGGCGCAAGGCCGGCCGAGCGCGGCGAGTTCACAAAGAGAGCATTTCTCGGCGGAAGGCTGGATCTTTCCCAGGCCGAAGCCGTCATAGATGTGATCCGCGCGAAGACGGATCTCGGATTCGACGTTGCCATGAAGCAGCTCGAAGGATCTCTTTCGGACAGGGTGCGGGAGATAATGAACGATATCCTCGACATACTCGTCGATATCGCAGTCAATATAGATTATCCGGATGAGGACATAGAGGTCCTCGTATATGACAAACTTGAGAAGTCTCTGGTCAGCGCGAAGGAAAAAGTCGACGAGCTCGCTTCTTCGAGGGAGACAGGAAGACTGAT
>CAMNNG010000017.1 GCA_946545145.1 uncultured Bacillota bacterium | reverse complement strand
ATAGAGACAATTAAGGTATGGAACGGATCAAAGAAGTGATCGTCGTCGAAGGACGAGATGATATAGATGCCGTCGGAAAGGCGGTGGATGCCGACATCATAGCGACGCATGGATTCGGGATCGCGAAGGAGACGTGGGATATGCTCGCGTCTGCTTACGAGAAGAGAGGCCTCATCATATTCACAGACCCCGACCACGCGGGCGAGGGCATCAGAAAGAGGCTTACCGAGAGATTCCCGGAGGCCAAGCAGGCATACCTCGACAGGACCTCCGCCGAGAAAAAGGGCGATATAGGTATTGAGAACGCGGCGCCGGAGGACATACGGGCGGCGCTTTCGAAGGTGCATCCGTGCATGTCGGAGGGTGAAGGCCCGGGCTACACGAATGAGGACATGAAGGCGTGGGGCCTGGTAGGAACGGACGATGCGTCATCGAGGAGAGAAATGCTCGGGAAGGCTCTGGGCATAGGCGGCGCCAATGCGAAGAGTTTCCTTAAGAGGCTCAACGGCTACAGGATAGAGCGAAGCGAGATCGAAGCGGCGCTCGGAAGGGAAGCGGAAAAGAATGAGTAACGGACCGAGAGGCGGATCGTCGAGAGGCGGATCATACAGAGCGAAAAAGAGGCTCGGTCAGAACTTCCTCGCGAACCCTGCAGTCATACAGGAGATAGTCGCGGGATCGGGGATCGAGGAGAACGATCTTGTGATCGAGATCGGCCCCGGTATGGGCGCGCTTACTGAGCCTGCGGCGGATGCTGCGGGAAGGCTCGTTGCGATAGAGCTCGACAGCGACCTCGTTCCTGTCCTGAGATCGAAGTTCGCTCTGAGAGATGACATAGAGATAATAGAAGGCGACATCCTCGAGACGGATGTGCGCCGGCTAATAGAGGAGCAGAAGGAAAAAGATCCTTCGCTCGGCGCGGTGCGCGTGATCGGAAACCTTCCGTATTACATCACGACACCGATAATAATGAAGCTGCTGGAGGACGAAGTCCCCGCGGCCTCGATCACGATAATGATGCAAAAGGAAGTCGCGGAGAGGATCTGCGCTTCGCCGGGCGGGAAGGATTACGGCGCGCTGAGCATCGCGTGTCAGTATCACTGCACAGTAAGCGAAGTGTGCGACGCGTTCGCCGAAGACTTCAGGCCTCAGCCGAAGGTCGACTCGAAGGTGCTGAGGCTCGATCTGCGCGAAGAAAAGGCGGCTTCGCCGAAGGACGAAAAACTCTACTTCGATGTCGTGAAGGCAGGCTTCTCCCAGAGGAGGAAGACGCTGTCGAACTGCCTCGCGGGGCTCTGCGGATCCAAGGCAGAGGCAGCGGGCATACTCGAAGCGGCGGGCATCGATCCGTCGAGAAGAGCGGAGACCCTTTCGATGGAAGAGTTCGCGCGGGTCGCCGATGAGATATATGAGATGTGAAATATGAAATAGAGTCTGAGATAAAAATATGAGTGAAAATAAAGAGCAGAAAAACAAAATAGAGCAGGAGGCTGAAAAGCTGAAGCAGGAAACCGAAAAGCTGAAGCAGGAAAAAGACCGTCTCAAAAGAGAGGCGGTGCAGCTTCGCGCAAAGGCCATCGCCAAGGTAAAGAAGAAAAAGAAGTGGAAGCACACAGGTAAGCGCCTCCGTCAGTGGGGAACGACCTGCGCAGTCGGAGCATTTCTCATCACTCTTCTGATAGAGACGCTTGCGAGGCAGACGGTCACGGGAGGCTTCGTTTTCCTGGCGGAGCATCCGCTGGTATTCGCTTACAACGCGCTGATAGTCTTCACGTGCCTCAGCTTTTGTATGCTTTTCCGGCACAGGATATTCGTCTTCGTGCTGATAGGCAGCGTCTGGACGACGCTGGGCATAATCAACGGCCTTATCCTTTCGAACAGGATGACGCCGTTCACCACGAACGATATCAAAGAGGTCAAGGACGGCATGTCGATCGCGACCAACTATTTCTCGACCGCCCAGATGGTGGAGATAGGCTTGGGGATCATTGCGATCGTGGGCTTTGTCGTCCTGCTGTTCCTCAAGGCGCCTGTCAGAAAGAACAGGACGAACTTCAGGATGGTAATACCCGGACTTCTCATCGTCTGCATGATGATGGCCGGCGGAACGAGCATAGCGGTCAGGGCGAATATCGTCGATACGTACTTCCCGAACCTTGCTTATGGTTACAGGGACAACGGATTCTGCTACTGCTTCGTCGCCACATGGCTGGACAAGGGCGTATCGAGGCCGGACAACTATACAGCTGATACGATCAGAGGCATTTTCACAAAAAAGGAACTCAATACAACTGTCGGATACAGCAAGATGGATACGGCAGAGAAGCATCCGAACATAATCTTCCTCCAGCTCGAATCGTTCGTCGATCCGCAGATAGCGGAGGACGTCAAGCTCGACAGGGATGCCATCCCTTATTATCACGAGCTGATGAAAAAGTATTCGACAGGAAAGATCCAGGTGCCGTCGATGGGCGCCGGAACGGCCAACACGGAGTTCGAGTCGATGACGGGTATGAGCGTCAAGTTCTTCGGACCGGGCGAGTACCCGTACAAGACGGTCCTCCTCGACAAGAGCTGTGAGTCGATCCCGTTCGATCTCAGGAACATCGGGTATGCGACGCACTGCATCCACAATCACAGGGGCGCTTTCTACAACAGGAACAAGGTCCTTGGAAATCTCGGCTTCGAGACGTTCACCTCGCTCGAATATATGAGGAGCGTCACGAAGACGCCGAAGAACTGGGCCAAGGACTATGTCCTGACCGACGAGATCATGGATACCCTCAAGGAGACGCCGGGTTCGGACTACATCTACACGATATCGGTCCAGGGCCACGGCAAGTATCCGACGGAAGAGCTGATCAAGGATCCGAAGGTCAAGGTCCTCGAGGCTGATACAGACGAGCTGAAGTGGCAGTGGGAGTATTACGCCAACCAGGTGTATGAGATGGACGAATTCGTAAAGGAACTGACGGATACGCTGTCGAAGTTCAAGGAAGATACCGTCGTCGTCATGTACGGAGACCACCTGCCGGCGATGAGCGACCTCACAGATGACAACCTCGTCGAAGGAAGGAACATCTACCAGACGGACTACATCATCTGGGACAACTTCGGCATGAAGAAAAAGGACATGGATATATACGCTTACCAGATCGGAGCGGAGCTCCTGGACAGGCTGGATATCCACAACGGCACGATGGTCACATACCATCAGAACCACAGAAAGAGCAAGACTTATCTGGCCGACCTCGAGGCTCTGCAGTACGACATCCTCTACGGCGACAGATACATCTACAATGCCGGCGGCAAGATGCCGTATGCGGGACTCGACCTCAAGATGGGCGTCAAGGACATCAAGATCAGCGGGGTCGTGGAGATCGCGGGCAAGTACTATATCAAGGGTGAGAACTTTACGGAATACAGCAAGATCAACCTCGACGGCGAGATCCTCGATACGGTCTTCCTCGGACCTACGATCCTCGGCCTGAATGAAGAGGTCGATCCGGCTGACGTTGGTAAGATGAAGATCAGTCAGGTCGAAAAGGGCAACGAGATCCTTTCGACGACTGAGCAGACCGTTGAGTAAGCAGGCTGCCGGGTAAGCAAAGGGATCGGATGAAAACTTTAGAAACAGAAAGACTTATACTGTCGAAGTGGCACCCGAGAAGAGATGCAAAGGACCTCTTCGAATACGCAAAAGGACCGAACGTCGGTCCGAACGCCGGATGGGCTCCGCATGAGAGCATCGCTGATTCGAAGATGAGGATAAAGAAGGTATTCCTGAAATCGGGTATATGGAAGATCAGCCTGAAGGGCGAAGGAAAGGCGATCGGAAGCATCGGCTTCGAAAACGATCTTCGCCGCGTCGACATGAAGAGCAAGGAGCTCGGATACTCTCTGTCCGAGGAATACTGGGGCAGAGGGATAATGACGGAGGCGGCCCGTGAAGTGCTGAGGTACGCCTTCGAGGAACTGAAGCTGGACGTCGTATCGATAGTGACGACACCGGACAACAGAAGATCGCTCCGGGTGATCGAGAAACTGGGATTCATATATGAAGGTACGCTCCGCGCAGGCCAGATGACGTACGATGGAAAGATCAAGGACACTATGTGCTTTTCGATGCTGAGGCGCGAGTGGGAGTTCAGACGATCCTTTCAAAGCGAACAGGCCTGAAGAGTGGATAGACGCAAAGGAGCAGTGTGGAATGGGAAAGAAAGAGAAGAAATCGAAGAAGCAGGGCGCGCAGAAGACGAACGCTGCGAGGATGCTCGACAGCGCAAATGCTGAATACGAACTGATCGAATACGAAGCGCCGGACGGCTTTCTCGACGGAGTCAGCGTGGCAAAGCAGACCGGGCTTCCCGTGGAGATGGTGTTCAAGACCCTCGTGACAGTCGGTCACAGCGGACAGAACTATGTGTGCTGCGTCCCTGTAGCAGAGGAGCTGGATCTCAAAAAGGCCGCGAAGCATTTCGGAGAAAAGAAGATCGAGATGATCCACGCCCGTGATATCACGGCGACGACGGGATACATCAAGGGCGGCTGCTCGCCGATAGGAATGAAAAAGCCGTTCCCGACGGTCGTGCACAAGAGCGCGGACGATCTTGACGAGATCGTCGTAAGCGCGGGCAAGGTCGGTCTGCAGGTCAGACTGAAGACGAAGGACCTTCTGGCCGTTGTCGGCGCAGAGACGGATGATATTTGCTGAATAGTGTAATAAATTTGTCTTTACATGTTTTTGTCATGGGTGTATAATCGCAAACAGCAAAATTATTACAGGACATACAAGGAAAACAAATGAAAAACTGCACAGTGTGGACAGCTGAATATTATTACTTTTACTTTACTCCCATAGAGTAAGGTGGATTTCGCTGTCGGCAAAACGCAAAAAAAGAACTTAGAAACTACTTGCCCCGGTGAATATCCATCGGGGTATTTTTATCGGAACAGGAACCTGAAGAAAGGAAAAGGAAGAAGAAAATGATCATCATCCTGAAAGAACAACCTGAAAAAACACAATTCGACAATCTGGTAACATGGCTCAAGAGCATGAACCTCAAGATCCATCTCTCGGAAGGAGAGAAGACGACTATCCTCGGTCTGGTCGGAGACACGAGCGAGATCGACCCCGATCTCATCAACGCTCTGGACATAGTCGAAGCGGTCAGAAGGATCTCGGAGCCTTACAAGAACGCGAACAGAAAGTTCCATCCGCTCGACACTGTGATCGAAGCGGGAGAGCACGGCGAGTCGAAGATCGGCGGCGGCAATTTCGGCCTGATAGCCGGACCGTGCTCGGTCGAAAGCGAAGAGCAGGTGCTCGAGATCGCCGAGAAGGTCAAGGCGTCCGGTGCCGGCTTCCTCAGAGGAGGAGCCTTCAAGCCGAGGACATCACCGTATTCGTTCCAGGGGATGAGAGGCACGGGAATAGAGATACTCCTGAAGGCTAAACAGATAACGGGTCTTCCTATCGTAACTGAGATCATGGACATGTCGCAGATCGAACTGTTCGAAGACGTTGACGTTATCCAGGTCGGAGCGAGAAACATGCAGAACTTCGAGATGCTCAAGGAGCTCGGCCACATCGACAAGCCGATCCTTCTTAAGAGGGGCCTTTCGAGCACGATGGAAGAGCTGCTGATGAGCGCGGAGTACATCATGGCCGGCGGCAACGAGAAGGTCATCCTCTGCGAAAGAGGTATCCGTACATTCGAGACTGCTACGAGAAATACTCTCGACCTTTCGATCGTTCCTCTCCTCAAGGAGAAGACGCATCTTCCGGTCATCGTCGACCCGTCGCACGCGACAGGCATCAGGGAGCTCGTACTTCCGATGGCGATGGCAGCAGCAGCGGCAGGAGCGGACGGCCTCATGATCGAGGTCCACAACGATCCGGAGCATGCCCTTTGTGATGGTCCGCAGTCGCTTACTCCCGCACAGTTCGACACGGTCGCAGCCGCGGTCAGGAAGATAAGAGACGTAGTAAGCGCGCCGGAAGGAGGTCGCTGATGCTCATTGGTGTCGTAGGACTCGGCCTCATAGGAGGCTCGATGGCGAAGGCCGTCAACCAGAATACAGACCACAGCGTCTATGGATATGATATACAGGACCCGATAACGCACAAGGCCGTTCTGGTCGGAGCGACGGAAGGTGTCCTGACGGAAGAGATGATCGGCGAGTGCGATCTCATCATCCTCGGCCTCTATCCGAAGGAGACGATACAGTTCGTCAAAGATCACGCCGATGTGATCAAGAAGGGCGCGATAGTCCTTGATACATGCGGCGTCAAAGGTATCGTATGCAACGAGCTCTTCCCGATAGCGAAGGAAAAGGGCTTCACCTTCATAGGCGGACACCCCATGGCGGGCGTCGAGCACATGGGATTCGAATACTCGAAGAAGGCGCTTTTCAACGGCGCGCCGATGATCCTCGTCCCGATGACGGGAGAGCCGATCGAAGTCGTGGACCGCGTATCGCACCTTATGAAGGACGCCGGATTCGCAAGCACTCCGGTGGTCTCGCCGGAGGATCACGACAGGATAATCGCTTACACATCGCAGCTCGCTCACGTCGTCTCGAGCGCTTACGTCAAGAGCCCGACGGCCAGCGACCACGAGGGCTTCTCGGCGGGAAGCTACCGCGACATGACGAGGGTCGCAAAGCTCAACGAATCGATGTGGACGGAGCTCTTCCTGGACAATCCGGAGCCGCTGATCGAAGAGATCGACGGGCTGATAGGCAGGCTCGAAGACTACAGCAGCGCTCTGAAGAACAGAGATGAAGAGAAACTGATGGAGCTTCTGCGCGAAGGACGCGTCAGAAAGCTCGAGATAGATAAGGAGATATTCTGATGCTTAGCCTGACTGTCAGAGCTTCAAAGAAGTATGATGTGAAAATAGGAAGCGGCCTGATGGAGAACGCGGGCCGTCTGATCAGAGGAGTAAGCGGAGCGAGGAAGGCCTGCGTCATCTGTGATACGACGACCAGGGAGCTCTTCAGCGACAGGGTGATCGGATCCCTTTCGGGGGCCGGCTTCGATACCCATCTTCTCATATTCGCTCCCGGAGAGCAGACGAAGTCGATGTCGAACTACGCGAGGATACTCGAGTATCTCGCCGAAAAGCACTTTACGAGGACGGACATCCTCGTAGCCCTCGGCGGCGGAGTCATAGGCGATCTTACCGGATTCGCGGCGGCTTCGTTCCTGCGCGGCATCAACTACGTGCAGATGCCGACGACGCTGCTTTCGGCTGTCGACTCCAGCGTCGGAGGAAAGACGGCGGTCAACCTCAAGGCGGGAAAGAACCTTGCAGGCGCATTCCACCAGCCGGCTATCGTGCTCTTCGATACGAACAGCATGGACAGCCTCCCCGAAGAGCAGTTCAAGGAAGGTCTCGCAGAGATCATCAAATGCGGCATGATAGGAGACAAGGACCTCTTCGAATATGTCGCTTACAAAGAAGCGCCCAGGATCAACGACTTCGTCGAGATGACGGCTGAGCGCGCGATCATGGTGAAGCGCGACCTCGTGGAAGCCGATGAATACGACATCGGACCGAGAAAGCTCCTGAACTACGGCCACACGATGGGGCACGCGATCGAGCTCTGCTCGGGATATGAGATCTCACACGGACGCGCCGTGGCCATGGGAATGCTTGCGGCGTCGAAGGCCGCATACAGGAAGGGCTGGTCGAACGAGGACTGCACGATACCTCTCTGGCAGACCCTCGAAAGATACGGCATCGATCCGAAGTGTCCGTTCGGGGCGGAGGAGCTTGCGAGCGCGGCCCTGAAGGACAAGAAGAGGAACGGCTCTACGATATCGCTCGTGATACCGCTCCAGATCGGTGAAGGCGCGATAATGGATATAAAGGTCGAGGAACTCCTGGAGTTCTTCAGACTGGGACTTGAAGGTTAGGAAATGGATGTAACGATATACCCGTCGAAACTTTCGGGCGTGATAAGGGCGCCCGAGTCAAAATCACAGGCGCACCGCCTACTCATCGCCGCGGCGATGGCAGGCGGCTGCTTTGTTGAGACGGGGAATATGTCGGATGATATAAAGGCGACGAAAAGATGCCTCGCGGCATTGCAGGAGGCCGATCCGGTCCAGGATGCTGGCGCGGCGCAGCCGGCCGGAGGAGTAAGCGGACTTCCCGTGCTCGAGTGCGGGGAAAGCGGATCGACCCTGAGATTCATGCTGCCGCTGTCCGTGACATACGGATGCGGGGCGGAATTCTACGGAGAGGGAAGGCTTCCGGAAAGACCGCTGTCACCGCTCGACGAGCAGATGGCGGAGCACGGAGTCGTCATAGAAAGAGCTCAGGCCGAAACGGCGCAGGTATGTGTGGCGCCGGACAGCAGCGCGAATGAAGGCGTCCGCGGAAGAAAGATCATGACGGTCAGCGGACGGATGAGAGGCGGAGACTTCGAGCTTCCCGGTAACGTCAGCTCGCAGTTTCTGACAGGGCTTTTGATGGCTCTTCCTCTTGCGCAGGAGGACAGCCGGATAACGATAACGAGCCCGATGGAATCGAAGGCTTACGTGCAGATGACGCTCGACGTCCTGAAGTACTTCGGGATAGTCATCCTCAGGGAAGAAGACACATATTATATAAAAGGAAACCAGAGATATGCCGCTCCGGCGCCGGAGATAAAGGTCGAAGGCGACTGGTCGAACGGAGCGTTCTGGCTGGTGGCGAATGAGATACTGAAAACAAGAGGCGGAAGCGTCAGGGTCGAAGGCCTGGATCCGGCTTCGGCCCAGGGCGACAGGAAGATAGCCCGCATACTGGAGCCGACGAGGGGACCTGTGATAGTGGACGCGTCGCAGGTGCCTGATCTGGTGCCCATAGCCTGCGTCTTCGGAGCCCTTCGCGAGGGGACAACAGTAATCGAGAACGGCGCAAGGCTCAGGATCAAGGAAAGCGACAGGATAAGGACGACCTGTGAGATGCTCTCTTCTCTCGGAGCTGACATACACGAGCTGGAAGACGGCATCCTCGTGCACGGAAAGAAGGAACTGGACGGCGGCGAGGTCGACGGAGCGGGCGATCACAGGATAGTGATGGCTGCTGCGGTGGCGGCCCTCGGATGCAAGGCTCCTGTCACAGTGCACGGCGCGGAAGCAGCCGCAAAATCATACCCGGGTTTCTTCGAAGACATGAAGAAGCTGGGCGGAAGGATAGAGTAATGGAATCGACATTCGGAAGGAAGTTCAAAGTAACCATATTCGGAGGCTCGCACGAGCCCGAGATAGGCGTAAGGATAGAAGGCCTCCCGGGGGAGGCTATGGATTTTGATGAGGAGAGGCTCCAGCAGTTCCTCGATCTTCGCGCGCCCGGAAACGGACCGTTCGCAACGAAGAGGAAGGAACCGGACCGCTTCATCGTAACTGACAGGGCATTGGGACCGGACGGCACGGGCTCGCTCCGCGCCGTCATAAAGAACACGGACCAGAGGTCGGGCGACTACAAAAAGCTGGCGGACGTTCCAAGGCCGGGCCACGCAGACTTTCCCGCAAGATACAGATACGGGAGCGATCTCAACATGGCGGGCGGAGGACCGTTTTCCGGAAGGATGACGGCGCCTCTTTGCATAGCGGGAGGAATCGCGCTCCAGGCCCTGGAAAAGAAGGGGATAAGGATAGGCGCGCACCTGCTGTCCGTCGGATCGGCTTCGGACAGAGCGTTCGATCCGCTGAGGCCTGAGATCGATGAGATAACAGGGCTGGTCCCGGGAGAGCTGGCCGTCCTTGAAGAGGCCGCCCGGGAAAAGATGGCCTCTGAGATAATGAATGCAAAGGATGAAGGCGACTCCATCGGAGCCGTCATCGAGGTCGCGGCTCTGGGCCTTCCGGTCGGGAAGGGCGGAGCGATGTACGACGGCGTCGAGAGCATCCTTTCACCTATATACTTCGGCATCCCTGCCGTAAAGGCCGTCGAATTCGGAGCCGGCGCGCGCGTCGCTTCGATGAGGGGATCCGAAAACAATGACGCTTACTACATGGAAGGCGGCGAAGTCGCCGCAAGGACGAACAACGCCGGAGGCCTGCTCGGAGGCATCACTACAGGCATGCCGCTCATCGCGAGGCTGTCCTTTAAACCGACTCCTTCCATCTCAAAGGTGCAGGAGTCGGTAAACTTGAAGGAAATGAGAGCCGAGCAGCTGAAGATCGAAGGCAGACACGACCCGTGCGTCGCCGTCAGGGCGGTGCCGGCCGTAGTCGCAGCGACAGCAGCGGGACTGATGGATGTTCTGATATGAAAGGCAGAGTAAGCAAAATGGAGAAGATAACGGATATAAAGGAAATAAGAAAGAAGATAGATGAAACGGACGAGAAGCTGACAGCTCTTCTGGTCGACAGGTTCGACCTTTCGGGCATGGTGGCCGAATACAAGATGGAAAAGGGAGCGGCCGTGCATGACGGCCTGAGAGAGCGCGAGGTATTGAAGACGGTCGCTGAGAATTCAGGCGAGGAGTACGCGAGATATACGAGGATCATCTACAATACCATCCTCGACACGAGCAAGGCTTACCAGTACAGCCTGATGCCGCAGACGGGCAGCTTCCTTGAGCCGATAGAAAGAGCTATGCAGGACACACCGGAGCTCTTCCCCGAGACGGCTGTCGTAGCCGTGCAGGGAATACCCGGCGCGCATTCGGAGGCAGCTGCCCTCAAGATGATGCCGGGAGCGCAGCTGATGTATTTCAGCACGTTCGAGAGCGTATTCGCAGCTGTTGAGAGCGGGATGTGCAGATACGGCGTCCTTCCGATCGAGAACAGCAACAACGGTTCGATCGGAGAAGTATACGACATGATGCGCGAGCACGAGTTCCACATCGCAAGGAGCACGAAGCACCTCGTGAACCAGAAGCTTCTTGCGAAGCCGGGAACGAAGCTCGAAGACATAAAGGAGATATTCTCGCACGAGCAGGCGATCGGCCAGTGCAGCCGCTTCCTGTCGGGCCTCGAAGGAGTGAAGGTCACGGCGGCGAGCAACACCGCGGCTGCGGCAAGAGATGTTGCCCATAGCGAAAGGAGCGACGTCGCGGCGATCTCCTCGGAGGAATGCGCTTCGCTTTACGGCCTCGATGTCATCGCTCAGGACATTCAGGCGAACAATACAAACTTCACTCGCTTCATCTGCATCTCGAAAGACCTGCAGATATATCCGGGAGACACGAAGATATCGCTGATGCTTCGCATATCACACAAACCGATGAGCCTCTATCACACCATCGGCAAGCTCTCGACGCTCGGCATCAACATCTGCAAACTCGAGTCACGTCCGTTCCCGGGAAGCGACTTCGAATTCACATTCTACTTCGACCTCGATGCGACGATCAGAGACCCGAAGGTCAGGCGCGTTCTGGCGGAGCTGGCTTCGGAGCTCGACTTCTTCGTCTTCCTCGGCGCGTATCAGGAGGTCTAAGGCAGCAGGATATAGGATCGGTATTAGGCGATATGGTTGAAAAACAAACGAAAAACAGATACGGACTCATAGGAGAAAAACTCGGACACAGTTATTCGAAACTGATCCATGAAAAGCTCGGATACGGCTACGACCTCTGGGAGGTCGCGCCGGATGATCTGGCTGCCTTCATGAAAGAGGCTGACTTTGACGGCATCAATGTGACGATACCGTACAAGAAAGCCGTGATGGAGTATCTCGATGAAATAAGCGAGACGGCCAAGCGGGTCGGCGCGGTCAACACTGTGTACAAAAGGGACGGTAAGCTGGTAGGAACCAACACGGACTACTCCGGCCTGAAGTATGCTGCGGAAAGAGCCGGGATAGACTTTCAGGGAAAGAACGTCCTGGTGCTCGGAGGTACGGGCGGCGCAGGCGGCATGGCAGCCGTCCTTGCGGAGAGCGAAGGCGCGAAAAGCGTAAGGATAGCTTCGAGAAGCGCAGGCGAAGGGTTTGCGACCTACGACGATCTTCCGGCCGACACGCAGGTGATCATCAACGCCTCTCCAGTCGGAATGTACCCGAACACGGACGGCATGCTGGCAGATGTATCGGATTTCCCTGAGCTCTGCGGCGTCATAGACCTCATATACAATCCGCTGAGGAGCAGGCTCGTAATGAGCGCTCTTGAAAAGGGGATCAAAGCGACAGGAGGACTTGCGATGCTCGTCCGCCAGGCGACGGATGCGGCAGGATATTTCAGAGGCGGGGACTACTCGGATATGACGGAAGAAATACTTGAAGGCCTCACACGCGATACGGAAAACATCGTCCTCGTGGGGATGCCGGGATCGGGAAAGTCGTCCATCGCAAGGATAACGGCCAAGAAGCTCGGAAGGCAGTTCGTCGACACCGACAGGTGGATCAAAAAGAAGACCGGCAGGAATCCGGGCGATATCATAAAGGAAGACGGTGAAGAGGCCTTCCGTGATATCGAGCAGGAGGTCATAGCCGAAGTCTCGAAGGAGCATTCGCTCGTCATCGCGACAGGAGGCGGCAGCGTCAAGAGAAAAGAAAATGTGCTCGCCCTCAGGATGAACGGCAGAGTCTTCCATATACGGCGCGACGTTTCGAAGCTTTCGACAAAGGGGCGCCCACTGTCGAAGGGTGCGGACCTGAAGAAGATGATGAACGAGAGGTTCCCTCTCTACAAAGCGGCCGCTGACGAGACGGTCTACAACGAAGGCGAATCGTTCATGCCGGCTGTCCGCAGGATAGTGAAAAAGTATAAATAGTAAGCAGAATTCAAAAAACAGCATCTCCCGGCCAGGCCGGGAGGTGCTGCTTTCTTTCTTATCCAACGTCATATCTTAGAAGATATTCGTGATCCGGTTTAGCGTGTTAAGGAGGTACATATGAGCGAAACAATTCCTGTGGCACGGATCACTTGCGTGCATTATATACAAGAGAATACAGGATTTCAAGAACTTATTGAAATTTCAAGGTGTCAAAGCATGATGAAAATAATTGAACGCGTTCATGAAACCATCTTATGGTAAGCCGTAAAACAGTACCTTGGAGCATGCTCGTTGACATAGTGGACCTCTTTATGATAATATACTCGTGCTGTTATATTGGTTTAACACATTAAAGCGTTACATTGAAAAAGGAAGCGGAAGGAGTGCTGCAAAAATGAAGAAGAAATTAGCGATCGTACTCGCTGCTATGATGATGCTGGCGACAATGTTCGCAGTAACAGGCTGCGGAGGCAGTGAAGAAGCTGCAAGCGAAGGTTCGGCAGGCGGCGAAGGCGGCTGGGCATATATCGAAGGCAACGGCAAACTGGTCGTAGGTCTTGATGACACATTCGCCCCGATGGGATTCAGAGATGAGAACGATAAGCTCGTAGGATTCGACATCGACCTCGCAAACGCTGTAGGCGAAAAACTCGGAGTAGAAGTAGAGTTCAAGCCGATCGACTGGGATGCCAAGGAAATGGAGCTCAAGGCAAAGAACATCGACTGCATCTGGAACGGAATGTCGGCAACACCTGAAAGAGCTGAAAAACTGTCGCTCTCGAAGGAGTACTTCAACAACAAGATCGTCGTCATGACAGAGAGCAAGGACGTCGTAGTCAAGGAAGCAAAAGACCTTGCAAACTACACGATCGGAACTCAGGCTGAGTCTTCGGCCCTCGAGATGATGCAGGCAAACGAGGACTGGGATTCCTTCGCTGACAACGTAAAGGATTACAAGTCCTACGATGACGCCATCCTCGATATGGAAGCAGGCAGACTCGACTGCATCGTTATCGACCAGGTTCTTGGAAACTACAAGAACACGAAGATGGACAACAAACTGATCCAGTGTGACTATGACTTCGGCGACGACTTCTATGTCATCGGATTCAGAAAAGAAGATTCTGACGTAGCTGACAAAGTCAACGCTGCTCTTCAGGAGTGCATCGATGACGGATCCGCTGCAAAGATCAGTGAGAAATGGTTCGGCAAAGACCTCGTTATCCTTCAGGACTACGAAGCTGAGTAAAGCCGGCCGTAAGATATAAAAACGAATACTAAGAAACATACAGGTTCCGGGTCTGTAATGGGCCCGGACCTGCTTGCTGATTAGGACCGGAAAGAGGACTGAAAATGCTGGAGATAATTCTACAATCCATACCCGTACTGCTGAAGGGAACAGTGGTCGCTATCGAGCTGATGGCTGTGACCCTCATATTCAGCCTGCCGCTCGGTATGCCGTTCGCGCTTGGCGAGAACAGCAGGATCAAACCGATAAAGTGGTTCTGCAATCTGTACGTTTTCGTGTTCAGAGGAACACCGCTGCTGCTGCAGATGTATTTCGTATACTTTGCATTCCCGATACTGTGGGGCATACAGATACCCGCATTCCCAGCGGCTGCGCTCGCATTCGTTCTGAACTACGCAGCTTACTTCGCGGAGATATACAGAGGCGGCATCAACAGTATAGACCGCGGACAGTATGAGGCGGCATCGTCGCTCGGCCTTTCAAAGGCGCAGACGATGTTCGGCGTCATCCTTCCGCAGATGATGAGGGTAGTCCTTCCGCCGGTCGGAAATGAGATCATAGTTCTCGTCAAGGATACGGCCCTCGTATCCGTACTGAGCGTAGCGGACATAATGAAGAAGACGCGTGAGATCCAGAACCGTGAGGTCAGCCTGGCTCCGTACCTTGTTGCGGCCGTCATATACCTGATCATAACGTTCGTTCTGACACTTTGGATAAATCGCATGGAAAAGAATTTTTCCAAATATGACGAGCAGGAGAGTTGATATGGCAGAAATACTGAAGATGGAAAAGATCGTAAAGGAATTTTCGAACATCCGCGCACTTAACGGTGTCGATTTTTCCGTAAGCGAAGGCGAGACGGTCGCGATAATAGGACCGTCAGGATCCGGAAAATCTACGCTTCTTCGCAGCATCAACTGCCTGACGAGGATAACTTCCGGAAAGATCACACTGAACGGAGAGACGTTCGTAGAGACCGGAGCTGACGGCAAGGCAAAGTACCTGCCCGAAAAGCAGCTCTCGAAGATATGCAGTGAGACGGGAATGGTGTTCCAGCACTTCAACCTGTTCCCGCACATGACGACGCTCGGAAACATCACATATGCTCCGATCAAAGTCAAGGGCATCCCTAAGGATGAGGCTGAAAAGCGAGGAAAGGAGCTCCTGAAGCTGGTCGGACTCGAAGCCAAGGCCGACAACTATCCGGGACATCTTTCCGGCGGACAGAAGCAGAGAGCTGCCATCGCAAGAGGTCTCGCGATGGACCCGATGATAATGCTCTTCGACGAGCCGACATCGGCCCTCGACCCGGAGATAACCGGAGAAGTCCTGAACGTAATGCAGCAGCTTGCTGCCGAAAAGAGGACGATGATCATAGTAACTCACGAGATGGGCTTTGCTAAAGAGGTCGCTGACCGCGTCGTATTCATGGACGCGGGAAGGATCGTCGAGCAGGGAGAGCCGAAGGAACTCTTCGAAAACCCGAAGAGCGAGAGACTGCAGAGCTTCCTCCAGTCGATGCTGAGGGCATGATGCGGTCATATAAACGGCCTGATTATAGCGACTTTAGAAAGGAAGGGACAAAATGAAAGAACAGATAATCGAAAAGGTAAAAGAAGCAATCGCGGCACCGAGCTGCTGCGCAGGACTCAAGGCTGCAGGAGAAAAGTATCTTGAAGCTGCAGGAACAGACGCTGAGGCCGAAGCGGCAAAGGCTCTGGTAGCTGAACTGGAAAACGACGTACAGGACATCAATGATTCGCTGGCGTTCTTCAAGTCCGATATGGGAAAGCAGTTCTTCGGCGATCAGGTAGACGGAATGATCAAGGCGTACGAAGAAGCCGCCGCTGCAGGCGAAGACACGTGTCTGTGCCCGGCATGCCAGGCAGGAAAAGCCCTCCTTGGAATGAAGGACGAGATACTGGCATAGCTGCCTTAAATCAAAAAAGCAAAAGAAATCAGAAGACGGACCCTTCAGGATCCGTCTTTTTTGTAATGTCATGATCAGTAAGCCTGTGATCAACAAGCCTGT
>CAMNNG010000016.1 GCA_946545145.1 uncultured Bacillota bacterium | reverse complement strand
ATAGTAGGAGTCTTCTATCAGGCTCCGGCTCCGGGCGAGGAGCCCTTCGTCAAAGAGGGGGACCGCGTCAGCAAGGGCGACGTCGTATGCGTCGTAGAGGCCATGAAGGTCATGAACGAGATCAGAGCATCGTATGACTGCAGGATCACGAAAGTACTCGCTGCCGACGGCGGAATGGTCGAATTCGGCAGCGCGCTGTTCGAAGTAGAGAGAGTTTGACTGAGGTGAAATTATGCTGAAGAGGATACTCATCGCGAACAGAGGCGAAATAGCGCTGAGGGTGCTTAGAGCCTGCAGAGAGCTCGAGATAGAAACCGTCTCCGTATATACAAGAGGAGATCAGGAAGCCCTCCACACGATGATGGCGGACCGCGCCGTATGCATCGGTGAAGACGCTCCCTCGTGCGGATATCTCGACATGGACAATATCATAGAAGCTGCAAAACTCACGGGGTGCGATGCTGTGCACCCCGGTTTTGGGTTCCTTTCCGAAAACGCGGAGTTTGCGGAAAAGTGCAGCGAGAACGGTCTCACATTCATCGGACCGTCCGCCGAAGTGATCGCAAAGCTCGGAAACAAAGCCGAGGCGAGAAAGATCGCGAAGGCGGCGGGCGCGAGCATAGTGCCGGGATCTGACGGACCCGTAAGGGACGCGGAGGAAGCGGCAAGATGCGCAGAAGAGATCGGATGGCCGGTCCTCATCAAGGCTTCCGCCGGAGGCGGCGGCAGAGGAATGAGGGTCGCGCGCGGAGCAGAAGACCTGAAGACGGCGTTCGCCGAAGCACGCGAAGAAGCGGAAAAATGCTTCGCGGACGGAACGCTGTATATCGAAAAACTTATAGAAAACCCGCGTCACATCGAGATACAGATCCTGGCCGACAGGCAGGGAAACGTCATCCATCTGGGCGAGAGGAACTGCTCGATCCAGAGGAGGAACCAGAAGATGCTCGAAGAGGCGCCGGACTGGACGCTTACTGAGAAGATGAGAAGAGCCATGGGCGACGATGCGGTAAGCATCGCCAAAGCGGCCGGCTACGAGAATGCCGGGACGATCGAGTTCATAGTAAGCGGCAGGGATTACTACTTCATCGAGATGAACACGAGGCTGCAGGTCGAGCATCCGGTCACGGAGATGGTGACGGGGATCGACATAGTCAAGGAGCAGATCAGGATCGCTTCGGGGCTGGCGCTTACTAAAAAGCAGTCGGACATAACGACGAAGGGCCACGCGATCGAGTGCAGGATCTGCGCTGAGGACGTGTTCAGAGACTACGCGCCGGATGCGGGCGACATCGATTTCCTGCATCTGCCGTCGGGATTCGGAGTCAGGGTCGAGAGCGCGCTTTACAGCGGGTGCAGGGTAAGCCCCTTCTACGACTCGATGATATGCAAGATAATCGCTTACGGCGACACGAGGCTCGAGGCTATAAGGCGCATGAGAAGGGCGCTTGGAGAGACGATAATCAGAGGCAGGAAGACGACGATGCCCGTGCAGCACCTGATCCTGTACAATCGCGAGTTTCTGAGAGGAAACTACGATACGGGATTCATGGAGAAGTACGGAGCGGGCTTCCTCGAGCTGTATGAAGCAGCGGGAGGCAAAGAATGAATCCGTTCAAGGAACGAAAAAACATACTCGACGCGATAGGCAAGATCACAAGGCTTACGTTCTCGACGGATGAGAAGGCGGCCGACGTGATGAAGACATGCCCGGGCTGCGGTGAGAAATACGGGACCGGGGAGCTCGCGGCGGCGAAGTACGTCTGCCCGTCGTGCGGACAGTACATATCGATGACGGCTTATGAGAGGGTGAGTCAGATCGCCGACGAAGGCTCGTTCAGAGAATTCAACAAGGCCAGGACGGGATACGATCCGATCGATTTTCCGGGATACGAAAAGAAGATCCAGAAGATGAGGAAGGACACCGGCCTCAAGGAAGCTGTCGTTACCGGATCGTGCACCATCGGCGGAGAAAAGGCCGTGCTGTGCGTCATGGACAAGAGGTTCATGATGGCGAGCATGGGAACGGCCGTCGGTGAGAAGGTCTTTCTCGCGTTCGAATACGCCGTCAAGAAGAAGCTGCCGATAGTCATATTCACGGCTTCGGGCGGCGCGAGGATGCAGGAGGGCATCATGGCCCTGATGCAGATGGCGAGGACGTCAGCAGCCGCGGCAAGGCACGATGAAGCGGGCCTTCTGTACATAGCGGTCATGACGGACCCGACGACAGGCGGCGTGACGGCGAGCTTCGCAAGTCTGGCTGACATCACGATCGCGGAAAAGGGAGCTCTGATCGGCTTCGCAGGACAGAGGGTCATAGAGCAGACGATCGGAGAAGAGCTGCCCGAAGGATTCCAGAGGGCGGACTTCCAGCTCGAAAAGGGCTTCGTCGACATGGTCGCAGGCAGGCCTGAGCTGAAGGACACCATCGCGAGGATCCTGTTCATCCACGGAAGGAGGCGGCACTGATGAGCGATGAAAAAGACATCAGAAAGGCCGCGGCGGAGATCGCCTTCGGCGAGGATCTTCATGCTGAAGAGCAGGAAGCAAAAGGCGCCGGAGCATCCGTAAGGAGCGGCAGGAAAACGGCTGCGCAGGACGCGGTCGAGAAAGTCATGAAGGCCAGGAGCAAGGAGCGCCCGGTCGTGACGGAATACATAGACAACATAATAGAAGACGCGATGTATCTGGCAGGCGACAGATGCTTCGCTGAAGACGAGAGCGTAGCGGGAGGCATCGGCCTTTTCAGAGGTTTGCCGGTGACATTCATCGGACACAGGAAGGGCCGCGACCTCGAAGAGAACATCAGGTGCCGCTTCGGCATGCCGAACCCGGAAGGGTACCGCAAGGCGATAAGGCTGATGAAGCAGGCTGAAAAATTCGGCCGCCCGGTGATCGCTTTCGTAGATACGCCCGGAGCATATCCGGGAAAAGAAGCCGAGGAAAGAGGCCAGGGGCAGGCGATAGCCGAATGCATCAAGACGATGAGCAGGCTCTGCGTCCCGGTCGTCACCGTCTTCACGGGAGAAGGCGGAAGCGGCGGCGCTCTGGCGTTCGCCTCGGGAGACAGGCTGATCATGCTGGAGAACAGTATCTTCTCGATCCTTTCGCCGGAAGGGTTCGCGAGCATACTCTGGCATGACGGAAGCAGGTGGCAGGAAGCGGCGAAAGTCATGAAGCTTACTGCCCGGGACATCAAAGATCTCGGAGTCTGCGACGAGATCATACCCGAACCGGAACCGGAAGAAATGCACGAAAAGAGATTCTTCGACACGGTAGCAGACACTATTTGGCGGAATCTCGGACCGCTTCTCTCAAAGGACGAGGGCGAGCTGGTCAGAGACAGATATCTGAAGTTGAGAAAAACAGGGAGCAAATATGGCAGGAATTAAAGTATTGGGTTACGGCCACGCGCATGGTGAGCGCGAGGTAACGAATGAAGATCTGTCGAAGATCGTAGACACCACTGACGAATGGATCAGATCGAAGAGCGGCATCGAGAAGAGATACTTCGCAGAAGAAAAAGATGACGACGATCTGGCCATGGAAGCCGGCGAGATGGCGATCAGGACGGCCGGCATCAAAGCCGAGGACATAGACCTCATTGTAGTCTGCACGTTCACAGGAGTATATGCGACGCCGCAGGTAGCCTGCCGTATAGCAGGAAAACTCGGCATCGGCGACGGCGTCCTCGCGATCGACGTCAACGGCGCGTGCTCGGGATTCGTATATGGATTCCAGACTGCTTACGCGCTGCTCGAGAGCGGCAGATGCAAGAAGGCTCTGGTCATAGGAAGCGAAAAGCTTACGACGGTCATGGACATGGACGACCGCAACACATGCGTCCTCTTCGGAGACGGAGCCGGCGCGCTGGTCGTCGAGTACGATCCGAACGGCCTCTTCGTTTCGAATGCCGGATGCCATCCTGACGAGCACATCCTTGGATGCAAGCGCGGCGTAGGCGGCATCTTCATGCATGGCCAGGAAGTCTACCGTTTCGCAGTAAGCAAGATCCCCGAGTCCATGAACAAGGCGATCGCCGACGCGGGACTTACGAAGGATGACATCGACTGGTTCGTCTGCCATCAGGCAAACCTGAGGATCATAAACAGCGTGGCGAGAAAAGTCGGCGCGCCGAAGGAAAAGGTCTTCACGAACATACAGTACACAGGCAACACATCGGCTGCCAGCATAGCGATATGCCTCGGCGAGATGATGGACAGGGGACTTCTGAAGTCCGGACAGACAGCGGTCTGCACATCGTTCGGAGCCGGTCTCACATGGGGATCCGTACTGTTCCGTGTCTAACGGATGTCCGTAAGACCGCAATTTGCGGCAGACGGAAACAGCAGCGCTTGAAACAAAACAAACAAAGGACTGATTCAAATGGAAAAGATAAAAGAGATGTTCGGCCTTGAATTCCCGGTATTCCAGGGAGGAATGGCCAACATAGCGAACGGCAGGTTCGCTGCGGCGATCTCTGAAGCGGGTGCCATGGGCATCATCGGCTCCGGCAGCATGGACAGAGAGACGCTGAAAAAAGAGATAGACGAGGCGAGAAGCCTCACGGACAAACCATTCGGCGTGAACATCATGCTGATGAACCCGCATGCAGATGAGCTTGCGGACCTCGTATGCGAGGAGAAGGTGCCCCTCGTTACGACGGGCGCGGGAAATCCGGGAAAGTATATCGAAAAGTGGCATGAAGCAGGGATCAAAGTCTTCCCCGTAGTCTCCACAGTAGCCCTCGCAAAGAGGCTCGAAAGCACCGGAGCTGACGGCCTCATCGCTGAAGGATGCGAGAGCGGCGGCCACGTAGGCGAGCTTACTACTATGGTGCTCGTTCCTGAAGTCGTGGACGCAGTAAGCATCCCGGTAGTCGCGGCAGGCGGCATCGCAAGCGGCAGGCAGATGGCGGCAGCTGAGATCCTCGGCGCCGACGGAGTCCAGATGGGAACGATCTTCCTCGCCAGCGACGAGTGCCCGATCCACGAAGCTTACAAAGCGGCCATCCTGAAGGCCAAGTCGAACGACACGGTCGTAACGGGAAGAAGCGCGGGAGCTCCGGTCAGGATCATCAAGAACAAGATGGCGAGAGAGTATCTGAAGAAGGAAAAGGAAGGCGCAAGCCTCGAGGAACTGGAGCAGTACACTCTCGGATCGCTGAGAAGAGCGGTATTCGAAGGCGATACGAAGACGGGCTCGCTTATGGCCGGTCAGGTATCGGGAATGATAGAAGAGATCCTTCCGGCAAGGAAGATCCTCGAAAAACTCCAGAAGGAGTATGAAGAGGTCAAAGCCGGAAAGTAACGGACGGATAGTAAAGAACCGGAAAACAGCGGAGGAAACGGAATGAAAACAGCAGTATTGTTCGCAGGCCAGGGCAGTCAGCGCCCCGGCATGGGAAAAGACATATACGACGCTCATCCGGCGTTCAGAAGAGTGTTCGATCTTCTGACGGATGAGGAGAAAAAGGCGGCCTTCGAAGGACCGGAGAGCGAGCTCGTGAAGACGAACATCACGCAGCCGGTGCTCCTCGCATTCGCGATGGGAGTGTTCGAGACGCTGAAGGAAGAAGTCCCCGGATTCGACCCGGCCGTCGCAGCGGGACTGAGCCTGGGCGAGTACTCGGCGCTTACTGCATCGGGAGTGTTCAAGGTAGAGCAGGCCCTCGACATCGTAAGAGTCAGAGGACGCCTCATGGCGGAGTGCGCTGAGGGCACAGACGCGGTCATGACGGCATGCATCGGCGCTGAGCGCGCCGACATCGAAAAGTTCGTCGAAGAAGCGAACAAGGCCGGCCACGTCGAGACGGCAAACTACAACTGCCCCGGACAGATCGTCATCGCGGGAACGCGAGGCGGCGTCGAGGCGGTCGAAAAGATGATGGAAGAAGCGGGCTCAGGCAGAGCTATCCGCCTGACGGTCAGCGGACCCTTCCATACATCGTACATGGAGCCGGCTTCGAAAGGACTTGCTGAGCTCTTTGAAGATACGCAGTTCGGCGAGATGCAGATCCCTGTGCTCTTCAACTGCACGGGAAAAGAGCTTGCTGAGGGCGAGACGATCAGGGATCTTCTGATAGAGCAGGTCAAGAGCAGCGTCATGTTCGAAGACCAGATCAGAAACATGATCGCCGGCGGCGTCGATACATTCATCGAGATCGGACCGGGCAAGGCTCTTACGGGCTTCGTCAAGAAGACGGACAGATCCGTGAAGACGATCAATATCGATAAGGAAAAAGACATCGCAAAGGCTGCCGCGAAGCTTGCGGCTGAGTAAGCTGGCGGGGCAGGGCGCCGGCAGGTAAGGCCCGGCGCAGATGATGATAAAGGAGAAAAGAAAATGAGCGAAAAGGAAAATGTTCGCGATACAGCTGTCGTAACAGGAGGAGCAAGAGGCATCGGAAGAGCGATCGCTCTCAGGCTCGCTTCTGAAGGATGCGACGTAGTCATCAACTATTCGGGAAGCGAAGAGGCTGCGAAGAAGACAGCTGCTGAGTGCGAGGCTATGGGAGTCCGCGCGGTAACGGTCAAGGGAAGCGTCGCTTCCATGGAGGACTGCGAAGCGATAGTCGCAAAGGCGAAGGAGGAGTTCGGCAAGATCGACATCCTCGTCAACAACGCAGGCATCACGCGAGACGGACTTCTGATGACGATGAAGGAAGAAGATTTCGAGGCAGTTCTCGATGTCAACCTGACGGGAGCCTTCCGCATGATGAAGGCTGCTGCAAGGATGATGATCCGCGCCAAGTACGGAAGGATCATCAACATCTCGTCCGTATCCGGCATCATGGGAAATCCGGGACAGACGAACTACAGCGCCAGCAAGGCCGGCATCATCGGCATGACGAAATCCTACGCGAAGGAAGTCGCCGCCAAGGGCATCACGGTCAACGCGATAGCTCCGGGCTTTGTCAACACAGACATGACAGGCGCGATGACGGAAAAAGCAGTTGAAACTGTAAAGGCTCAGATCCCGGCGAAGAGAGCCGGCGAGCCTGAGGATATAGCTAACGCCGTTGCTTTTCTGGCGTCGAGAGGCACGGGATATGTCACAGGTCAGGTGCTCTGCGTAGACGGCGGCATGTGCATGTAGTGCAGATACAGGGAGGAAGCAATGAGAAAAAGAGTAGTAATAACAGGAATGGGTGCCATTTCGCCGCTTGGAAACAATGCGGCTGACACCGTCGAAGGAGCATTCGCGGGAAAATGCGGCATAGCTCCGATCACTCTCGTCGATACGACAGACAGGAAGGTCAAGGTAGCGGCTGAGGTAAAGGACTTCGATCCGCTGACTGTCTTCACCAAGATGGAAAAGAGAAGGACTGCCAGGTTCTCGCAGTTCGCAGTAGCTGCAGCTGTCGAAGCCTTCGATCAGAGCGGCCTCGATATGGAGAAAGAAGACGCTTCGAGATGCGGAGTGTGCATCTCCAGCGGCATCGGCGGACTCAAGACGATAGAAACAGAATATGAAAAGGGAAAGAGACGCGGATTCGATTCGATATCGCCGCTCTTCATCCCGATGATCATAGCTAATATGGCATCCGGTCTCACGGCGATCAGACTGGGCTTCAAGGGAAGCGCGCAGTGCATCGTTACGGCGTGCGCTTCGGGAACTGACGCGATCGGTCAGGCCTTCCGTACGCTCAGAGACGGATATGCAGACGTTATGATCGCAGGCGGCACAGAAGCGAGCATCACCGACCTGGGAGTCGGCGGTTTCACTTCGATGATGGCCGTAACGACTACGGACGATCCGGAAAGAGCTTCGATCCCGTTCGACAAGGAAAGAGGCGGATTCGTAATGGGCGAAGGCGCAGGAGTCCTGATGATGGAGACTTATGAGCACGCAGTAGCAAGAGGCGCTAAGGTCCTCGGAGAGATCGTAGGATACGGCGTTGGCTGCGACGCCCACCACATGACAGCTCCGCTCGAGGACGGATCCGGAGCCGCGAAGACGATGGAAGACGCTATAGCTGACGCAGGACTTGAGCCGGCTGACATCAAGTACATCAACGCTCACGGAACGGGAACTCCGATGAACGACCGCTGCGAGACTGCAGCCGTGAAGACAACATTCGGAGATCATGCGAAGGACCTCGTGATCTCTTCGACGAAGTCCATGATCGGCCACACTCTCGGAGCATCAGGCGCTCTTGAAGCGATCGTGACTGTAGAGGCGCTGAACCGCCAGATCGCGCCGCCGACGATCGGATACAAGGTGCCCGATCCGGACTGCGACCTCGATGTATGCCCGAACGAGGCGAGGGCTCTCGAGATGCAGTATGCAATGAGCAACTCGTTCGGATTCGGCGGACACAACGGATCGCTGGTTTTCAAAAAGGTTGAAGAATAGGAGAAAAGAATGCAGCTCGATATACATGAGATAAAGAAAGTGCTCCCGCACAGATATCCGTTCCTTCTCGTGGACAGGATCACTGACATGGAGCCGGGAAAATACGCGAAAGGTATAAAGTGCGTTTCGATGAACGAGCCTTTCTTCCAGGGACACTTCCCTGACTATCCGGTCATGCCCGGCGTCCTCATCCTCGAGGCGCTGGCTCAGACGGGCGGATGCGCCATCCTCTTCGATGAGGAGAACAGAGGAAAGATCGCTCTGTTCGGCGGAGTAAAGAAGTGCCGTTTCAGGCGCGAAGTGATGCCGGGAGACGTCCTCGAACTTTCCTGCGAGATCACTGCGGTCAGAGGAGAAGCCGGCTTCGGCAAAGGCATAGCGATGGTAGACGGCGAAGTAGCCTGCGAAGCTGAACTGTCGTTTGTAATAAAGGGCACTGTCTGATATAATGGCGACTTGGTAGGGAGATGTCTGAAATGTCAGAAATGTTGGATAAAAATATTGCCCGGATCTACAACAAGTTCAAGCTCCACCTGTACGGGCAGATACTCAGAGATATGAATAACGAAGATGAGGCGCTGTCCGTCCAGGAAGTAGTCTATCTTGAGCTGATCACAGCTCTTCGCCACCCGACGATCAACGAGTTCGCTTCCTATGCGAAACTGTCGGGTCCGAACGCTGCTTACAGGATCAACAGGCTCATCGGAAAAGGTTACGTGACCAAGGCGCAGTCGGAGCGCGACAAAAGGGAGTACCATCTCAAGGCGACACCGAAATACAGGCAGAACTACGGTTCGGCCATGCGCTACATCAACACTGTCGCGGACAGGATAAGAGAGAGATTCTCTGAAGAGGAGATCGAAAAGTTCGATTCGATGCTGCACATCATAGCATCGGAGCTGATGCCGGAGATGCATTCGCTGAACTCGAACACATACGATCCGGAGTAGAAGATTTTTTGTTGGTATCATGTGAGAATATTGGTACAATATAAGTCAGGAAGACCACGTGTCTTTTCCTGACTTTTTTGTTTCTCGAAAACGCAAAGAGGCAGGACAGAATAGAAATGAACAATATAACTGTGAGATAACTGTAGGGCAGGTTTTTTCAAGATGGAAAGCAAAGGGAAGAAAAATATAGTAACTCCGGTGGCGCTCCTGATAGCGGTGATCGTAGCCGCCGTCATGATCCTCGGAACGGTTTGGATGGCGTACAGCGCCAGGCAGGCGACCAACAACGCGGTAAGCGAAGTCAGCAGGCTGTACATGGACGAACTGACGGGAAGGCGCGAGCAGGTAGTCGCTTCAAATCTTCAGGACACGATCAAAGACATGAACAGCGCGCTTGAACTGATGACGGATGAGGACAGGAGCGATCAGACTCATCTGCAGGCGTTCCAGTCCAGGATGAAAAAGCTGTTCGAGCTGGACAAATTCGCTTTTGTAGACTCAGACGGAATGATCTACACATCTTCGGGCAACCAGGATGATCTTCAGAACTATTCTTTCGACTACAAGACGATCAGCGGACCTGAGATATCCGAGACAGGCCTCAAAGGCGACGACAAGAAGGTCATAATAGCCATGCCTGTCAAAGGGATCGCTGTCGGGGGCAAAGAACTCAAAGTATGCTTCATAGAAAAGGATATGCAAAAGCTCTTCGAAGGGCTCTCGCTTCAGTCGGACTCGAACGACAAGACGTTCTGCAATATATATACGAAGGACGGCGTCGCTCTGACTAACATGGTACTCGGAGGTCTGGCGAGCGAAGACAACCTTCTTGACGCGATGAAGATCGCGGACTATGACGGAAAAGCGACATACGAGGATTTCGAAAAGGATTTCATAAGCGGCAAGGCCGGCGTCGTCTCGTTCGACTACGGCGGCATCAGGGAGACCCTCGACTTCGTGCCTGTCGAAGGTACGGACTGGATGCTGACATACCTGATCCGTGAGAGCGTCATCAGCGATCAGATCAGCGATATTTCAAGAGGCCTTACGATGAGGAGCCTGATCCAGATGCTGCTCATCATACTGGCTCTTTTGCTCGGTTTTATTTACCTGATCAGACAGGCGAGGAGCAGCGCGGAGGCCGCTGCCCGCCAGGAAGAGATGGAGCAGAGGCTCGCTCTGCAGGACGAACTTCTGGACAAGGAGCGCCAGCGTGCCCGCCTCGACAGGATGATCACTGCGATGGCTGCGGACTACAGGAGCGTGTTCTATGTCGATCTTGACGAGAATGAGAGCGTATGCTACAGGTCGACCGAGGAGGTCGAGAGCCTGACGAAGGAAGGCGACGTGTTCCCGTATCTTGAGACGTTCACTGAATATGTCGACAGATTCGTTGCGGAAGAGTACAGAGAAGGATTCTACCGCTTCCTCGATCCGGAGAACATCAGGAAGGGTCTTGAAAAAAACAAGGTCATCACATACAGATACGTAGTGATCAGGGACGGCATAGAATCTTACGAGATGCTGAGATTTGCCGGTGTAAGAAAAGAAGACAGCGATGAAGGCAGGATCCACGTGGTCGGCGCCGCATTCGCGGATATAGATCAGGAAATGAGAGAGCAGATGGATCAGTCCAGAGCGCTCGGAGAGGCTCTGATGGTCGCCGAGGAAGCGAGCAAAGCCAAGACTGCTTTCCTCTCCAACATGAGCCATGAGATAAGGACGCCGATGAACGCGATCATCGGTCTTGACAGCATAGCGCTGAACGATCCGGATATCTCGGACAGGACGAGAGAGAATCTTGAGAAGATAGGAGGCTCTGCGCGTCATCTTCTCGGTCTCATCAACGATATCCTCGATGTATCCAGGATCGAGTCGGGCAACATGGTGATCAGGAATGAAGAATTCTCGTTCCCGAAACTGCTCGAGCAGATCAATACGATGGTCTCGACGCAGTGTCAGGAAAAGGGACTGGATTATACATGCAATATCAACGGCGAGGTGAGAGACAGATATATCGGCGATGATATGAAGCTCAAGCAGATCATCCTCAACATCCTCAGCAATGCGGTCAAGTTCACGCCCGAAGGCGGGAGTGTGACGGTCGATGTGGAGCAGACCGCCGCATTCGACGGAAAAACTACCCTGCAGTTCAGGATCAGCGATACCGGCATAGGAATGGACAAGGAGTTCATCCCGAAGATGTTCGAGATGTTCAGCCAGGAAGACTCTTCGAAGACGAACAAGTTCGGCAGTACGGGTCTTGGCATGGCGATCACGAAGAACATAGTCGAGATGATGAACGGAACTCTCGAAGTAGAGAGCGAAAAGGGCGCGGGAACGACGTTCACAGTGCAGGTCACTCTGGCCGATGCGGAGGGAGACTCTGCCGGCGCTGTGGAGAAGGATATCCGTCCGGAGGATCTCTCGGTCCTCATAGTGGATGACGATCCTGTTGCATGTGAGCATGCGGAGCTCGTCCTGAAGAATGCCGGCATAGCCGCCGAGTCTGTGATGACGGGCGCCGAGGCGGTCGAGAAGGTGAAGGTGCAGCATGCCAGAAGAGATCCGTACAACCTCATCCTGGTCGACTGGAAGATGCCTGAGATGGACGGCGTGGAAACGTCAAGGCAGATCAGGCAGATCATCGGCGGAGAATCGGCGATAATAATACTGACGGCTTACAACTGGGACGATGTGATCGAAGAAGCGATCAGCGCCGGAGTCGACAGCTTCCTTGCCAAGCCGCTCTTCGCAGGGGCAGTGATGGACGAATTCGGAAGAGCGGTCAAGCGGAGAGGCGCGAGCGATGATGATGCGCCGCGGGCCGATCTTGAGGGAAAACATATACTCCTCGCGGAAGATATGGCGGTCAACGCGGAGATCATGAAGGAAGTCATGAAGATGCGCGGCATCACTGTCGACCATGCTGAGAACGGACGTATCGCGGTCGATAAGTTTGCTTCCTCGGAGGAAGGATATTATGACGCGGTGCTGATGGATATACGGATGCCGGAGATGGACGGTCTCGAAGCGACGACGAAGATAAGGGCTCTTGGACGCGGCGATGCAGCCGAAGTTCCTATCATCGCTCTGACGGCGAACGCTTTCGATGAGGACGTCCAGCAGAGCCTGCAGGCGGGACTGAATGCCCACCTCAGCAAGCCGGTGGAGCCGGAAGATCTGTTCACGACTCTTGAAGAACTGATCGGCGCGAGAGAGAATGGCTGAAGCGCCGCCCGGATCAGGTGCGCGAAAGCGCCTGCAGCCGGCGGCAGATAGATAGAGGATCAGATATGGCAAGACTCGATACGAATATAGATGTGAAAAAAGAATACGCGGCGAAGATGAGGACGCCTGAGCAGGCGGCGGCCGTAGTCAAAAGCGGAGACTGGGTCGATCTCGGCCACGGTTCGATCCACGCCGAGCTCTGCGACAAGGCGCTGTCTGAGAGGACGGAGGAACTCTTCGACATCAAACTCAGGGCGCTGTGGATAATAGACCATTGCTACTGCGTCGAAGCGGACCCTGAGGGGGAGCATTTCGCTTACTCGAGCTTTTACTTTTCGGCTTACGAAAGGAAGCTCTTTGACCGCGGTCTGTGCTTTCACCAGCCGATGCAGTTCAGGGACGTCAACAAATATTACAGCGAATGCATCCACACGGACGTGCTGTTCGTCGCGGCCACGCCGATGGACGAGGAGGGCTGGTTCAACATGTCCCTTGCTGGCGGGGTCGGCAGGACCTTTACGGAGAATGCGGACTTCGTCGTCGTTGAGGTGAACGAACATCTGCCGTGGGTAAGCGATGAGAGAAAGTGCTCCGTCCACATCTCTGAGGTGGACATGGTCGTAGAGGGAAAGCACGACGCGCTTCCCGAGTTGGCGAGCAAGCCGGCTTCGGAAAACGACAAGAAGATCGCCGGATACATCATGCCGTACATCAAAGACGGCGCTGCGATCCAGATAGGAATAGGCGGAGTGCCTGACGCTCTGGCGAGCATAATCGCCGATTCGGACGTGAAGGACCTCGGAATGCATACTGAGTTCTGCACGAACGGCTACATGGATCTTTACAAGGCCGGAAAGATAACGAACAGGAAAAAGAATATAGATAAGGGGATCGGGCTTTACGCGACTTCTGCCGGAACGCATGAGTTTCATAGATGGATAGACAGGAACCCCGGAGTTGGCGTACGCCCCGTCGGATACATGAACGATCCCTACGTGATAGGTCAGCTCGATGATTTCATTTCGATCAACGGATGCCTGTCTGTAGATTTATACGGTCAGGTCAGTTCGGAGAGCGTTGGCCTCAGGCAGATCAGCGGGTCCGGCGGCCAGGTCGACTACGCTCTCGGCGCTCTCAGGTCGAAGGGCGGAAGGGGCTTCATATGCCTCGATTCGACCAGGACCAGCCGTGACGGAACTGTCCATTCGAACATCGTTCCGCACTTCAACGGCGAGATCGTCACGACGCCGAGGACGCACACGATGTTCATCGTCACAGAGCATGGAGCCGTCAACCTCCTCGGAAAGTCGAGCTGGGAGAGGGCGGAGATGCTGATCTCAGTCGCGGATCCCGCGTTCAGAGAGGATCTGATAAAGGCTGCCGAGGAGCAGCACGTCTGGCGCAGGTCGAACAAGCGCTGATCATCAAGTTTGTAGTACTAAAAAAGAAGCAAAGTCACAATGGAATTATTCGAACTGGTTTTGTTACTGCTCGCCTGCGTCGCGGCATCATCCGTGCTCGATCAGGTGATATCGAAAATGAGCCTGCCGCTGCTGCAGATAGCGGTAGGTTTTGCTGCGGCGCTTGTGCTGCCGCATCTTGCGGAGGTCCATCTGGACTCCGAACTTTTTCTGGTGCTTTTCATAGCGCCTCTTCTGTTCAGGGAAGCAAAGGAAACGGACAGACTGACGCTCTGGAAAAACAAGTGGTCGGTCGCTTCGATGGCGATAGCCCTCGTCATCGTGAGCGTAGTCGCGGCCGGCTTCGTGCTGAACGCTATCATACCGTCTATAGCTCTTGCTGCAGCCTTCGGGTGCGCTGCGGCACTCGGACCGACGGATGCGGCTGCTGTTGCGGCGATGGGCTCTTCGATCGATCTGAATGAGAGGCAGTCGATACTTCTTTCGGGCGAAGCTCTGATCAACGATGCATCAGGCGTCGTCGCCTTCCAGTTCGCTGTCGCGGCCGCTCTTACGGGACAGTTCTCGGCAGCTCAGGCTCTGGGATCGTTCGCGGTGCTGTTCTTCGGCGGCATAGCTCTGGGCGCCGTCATGGGCGCTCTCGCGAAGGCGGGAATGGACAGGCTCAGAGCAAGAGGCCTGGTCAACACAACTCTGCACGTAATATATGAAGTCCTCACGCCCTTCGTCTTCTTCCTCGCGGCAGAGGAGGTCCACGTCAGCGGCATCCTCGCGGTAGTAGCCGCAGGACTCGTGATGCAGGATCACTCGGGCCGCCTCGTATCGACGGAAAAGGCGAGAAACGACATAGTATCTAACAGCTTCTGGGAAGTCATCATATTCATCATCAACGGAGTCCTCTTCGTCATGCTGGGGATGCAGCTTCCCAAGGTCATGGATATAGAGGCGATGGGCGGAACGCCCGCCTCAAGAGTCATCGGCGCCATGCTGGCTGTCACAGCCGTGATAGTTCTGATGCGCTTCGTGTGGCTTGCGGCCACCGAGCTTTTCAGGTTCCATCCGGAGACGGGCCTTCGCGGCACGGCTGATTCGAAGAAGAATATAAAGGAAGCTCTGGTCACGACTATAGCCGGACCGAAGGGCGCCGTCACGCTTTCGATAATAATGACGCTGCCTGTTTACATGAATGACGGCAGCATCTTCCCGCAGAGGGACCTCATAATATTCGTCACATCCGGCGTCATCCTCTGCACGCTTCTTCTCGCGGACTTCGTCCTGCCGAGGATCGCTGGCAAGGAGGTCGACGAGTGTGAACAGATGCGCCTCGAAAAGGCCAGGGTCATGGTCCTCGAAGGCGTGGTGAAGGAGATGAGAGAGCTCCTTGACGAGTATGCTGAAGAAGACTTCGCGCCTGCGTTCAGGCTGACGCTGATGAGATACCGTGTGCGCCTGATGAGGCAGCGCTTTGCGACAGATGCCCACGCCGACATCATGCTGGACCTGGCGGAAAACGTCCTCGATGTCCAGCAGAAGAGGGCGGATGAGATACAGAAGGAGGCTCACGGAGAGCCTTTGGCGACAAGGATGCCGTACTATCTGATGCTGCCCGGGATCCGTCAGTCCGTCGGATATTTCGGCGGCGGAGAGAACATCGGCTCCAGATTCGAAACGAAGAAGGGGAGGTTCCTGTTCAGGATCTTCAGGATCAAAAACAAGGAGATCGACGATGATCAGGCGGCCAAGATATACCGCGACACATGCCTGTTCGCGATAGACCTCGAGCGCGCCGCTCTCGATTATCTGAAGACGGTCCGCTCGCAGTGTGATGACACCGACGCATGCAGCATCGAAGAAAAACTGCAGACAGACGTTGCCGACGTCCTTATCGAAGAGCACGAAGCGGCCCTGCAGTCGCTTTGGGGAAGGATCAACTACGGTCAGGAAAACAAGCTGGATGAAGACAGCGAGATCGAGCACACGATCGATACCGAACTTCCAGACGATATCAAAAACACAGCGACCGAGCAGTTCAATAAAGCCCGCCGCTTTGCCGATGAGGCAGATGCGAACGGGCTGGAGCTCGAGCTTGATCAGATAAGACGCCTGAGAGCTGAAGGCAGAATATCCGGACACGAAGCGAGGCTGCTGCGTGAAGAGGTGTACCTGCTTCAGACATCGCTTATGGAGTAAGCAGGCGGGGCCTCTATTCCGGAAGCGAATACCCCATTGGCTCATCAGTGAATATCCTTGGATCCATTTCTTTGAGATCCGGGGATATTTTTACGTCGAAGCCG
>CAMNNG010000015.1 GCA_946545145.1 uncultured Bacillota bacterium | reverse complement strand
TCTAAAGGTAGACAATAACTCTTTAACGTCGACTTGTTCGGCCTTTTTGTTCGCGTTGGCAGTATAGATCTGAGTTATATCGCGGTTGTCGCGTACGCGTCCCGTAAAAGAAGGTCTGTTCTTTATCTGGTAAGCAGGCTTTTCTGCAGCACTTTCACGCACCGGTGCAGCCTCAGTCTTTGCCGAAGAAGCCTCCGTTTTTGCCGGAGTTGCCGTTGTTTCCGGGATCTCGGGGAAGATCTCAGGTGCTGCTTCTCTTGTCTCGAGAGCTCTGCTGACCGCGTGGGTCACGACCTCCATTACCTTCTTTTCATCGTCGAATCTGACCTGTTTTTTGTTCGGATGTATGTTCACATCGAGGGCTGCGGCATCGACGTCAATGAAAAGGTATCCTATCGGATATCTGCCGTCGAAAAGCCTCTCTTTGAATGCCGATTCAAGGCCCTTCTGGACTATCTTGCTCTCTACGTCTCGTCCGTTGACGAAGAATATCTGCCCGCTCCTGTTCGCCTTGCTCTGTCCGGGACCTGAAACGTAGCCCGTGACCTTTATTCCGTCTTCTTCGTGGTCAATTGCGATGAGGTTTCTTGCATCAGAGCGTCCGAATATGGTGATAATGGCATCGAGCCTGTCGCCCGTGCCTCTCGTTGAAAACAGAATGTTTCCGTTCGAAATCATCCTGAACTTTATGTCAGGATAAGCCATTGCCATCCTCGTTATGAGAGCGGTGACCTTTGTCGATTCAGCGGCCTGCGTCGAAAGGAATTTTCTCCTGGCAGGCGTGTTGTAGAACAGGTCGCTTACTGTGATCGTCGTTCCGTCCGGGCAGCCGACAGAGCGCGCCGCGACGACATCCGATCCTTCGATCGATATATCTGTTCCTGTCTTTTCTTCCTTTGTTTTTGTTATGAGATCCGTTCTGGAGACAGCGGCTATCGAAGCCAGGGCCTCTCCCCTGAATCCGAGGGTGAAGAGACTGTCCAGATCCTCTGCCCTCTCGATCTTGCTCGTTGCGTGCCTCAGAAACGCCCTTTCGGTGTCGTCCTTCGGTATGCCGCAGCCATCGTCGGTGACTCTGATATAGTCTATGCCGCCTTTTTTGATCTCAACAACGATGAGGCTCGCCCCGGCGTCGATCGAGTTCTCAACGAGCTCCTTGACGACCGAGACGGGTCTTTCTATGACTTCTCCGGCCGCGATCTTGTCAGCGACCGATTTTTCAAGCACTCTTATCATTCTTATACCTCGAATCTGAGCTGGAATTCTTCAGCCTGCTTCTTCTCGCCTGATTCAAGCTCATCAAGTTTTTCCTTCGCCCTGTCGAGGAGTACTTCCGGCACGCCGGCTATCTTCGCGACGTGGATGCCGTAGCTCCTGCTGGCGCTTCCTTCGACTATCCTGTGAAGGAAGATGACCTCGCCGTTCTCCTCGGCGACGTCGACATTGAGATTCCTGAAACCTTTGAGTTTTCCCTCAAGGTCAGTGAGTTCATGATAGTGCGAAGCGAACATCGTCCTGATCTGCTTTCCTTCTCTGAGGAGATATTCGCATACGGCCCAGGCGATCGAAAGACCGTCGTAAGTGCTGGTGCCGCGTCCGATCTCGTCGAGAAGTATGAGGCTTCTGTCCGTCGCGTTGTTAAGTATGTAAGCGAGCTCCGACATCTCCACGTAGAAGGTGCTCTCGCCGCCGGCAAGATTGTCGCTCGCGCCTATTCTGGTAAATATCCTGTCGCATACTCCGATATGGGCCTTCTGGGCCGGCACGAAGCAGCCGCTCTGCGCCATCAGGACTATAAGGGCGGTCTGGCGCATATACGTCGATTTTCCGCTCATGTTCGGTCCTGTTATCAGCAGCATCGACGAATCCGATCTGTCGATATACGTATCGTTCGACACGAATGTGCCGGCAGACGTCGTCTGCTCGATGACGGGATGGCGTCCCTTTTCTATCTCTATCTTTTCACTGTCGTCTACGATCGGTCTTACATAATCCATCTTGTCCGAGACCTCGGCGAACGAGCATAGTACATCGAGCATCGAAACAGCGTCCGAAGTCCTCTGTATCCTTGGCGTAGCCGCCTTGACGAGATCTCTTATCTCGCAGAACGCCTTGTATTCGAGATCGTTGATCTTCGTTTCGGCGCCCTGAACGAGGTTCTCCATCTCCTTGAGCTCAGGAGTAATGTATCTTTCAGCGTTAACGAGGGTCTGCTTTCTGATGTAGTTTTCAGGAACGCTGTCGTAGTACGAACGCGTTATCTCCAGATAGTATCCGAAGACCTTGTTGTAGCCGACCTTGAGGTTCGGTATGCCCGTCCTCTCGCGCTCCTTGCCCTCGAGCTCTGCGATCCACTTTCTCGCATCCGCTATCGAAGCGTTGAGCTCGTCGAGCTCGTCGGACCAGCCTTCCTTGATCAGGCCGCCCTCTTTGACAGTAAGCGGAGGCTCATCGGTGATGGCGCCAGTTATGTTGTCGTATATGTCAGTAAGCGGATCGATGTCCGCCTCTATCTTCGAAAGTATCTCAGTATCGATCCCTTCAAGGTCGTACTTGATGTCAGGAAGTACGAAGATGGAATCTCTGAGAGCTATAAGGTCTCTCGCATTCGCGTTGCCGCTCGCTACCCTTCCGGCAAGACGTTCGAAGTCGTATATCGGTCTGATGCTCTCCCTCAGATTGTTTCTCAGCATCGGATCGCTTACAAGATACTCGACGCCGTCGAGCCTTTCGTTGATGGCCTGCGACCTGTTCAGAGGCTCTCTGAGCCACTGCTTCATCAGGCGCGATCCCATAGCTGTGCCGGTCTTGTCGAGAACGCCGAGAAGAGAACCCTTGACCGTCTTTTCAAACATCGTCTTGGTGATCTCGAGGTTCCTTATAGTCGACTTGTCCAGAGCCATGTGATCGCCCGTAAGGTATATCTCGGGGTATTTCACGTGGGCGAGTATCTGCTTCTGCGTCTCGAGAAGGTATGAAAGCTCGCTTCCAAGAGCCTGGATGCACGGCGAATCGTCGCTTATTCCCAGCGATGATACTGTATGGATAGCGAACTGCCTGAGGATGGTGTTCCTGCACGCTTCCTGCGAGAAGTACGACTCATCGAAGATGTTCACATAGACTCCGATGTCGCGCTTCAGAGCTTCGATATCCAGGATCTCGCACGCTGCGCTGTTCGTTATGATCTCCTTCGCGTCGATCCTGACGAGTTCGTTGTAGAGCTCCGTTGCGGGATCTTTTGAAGTAAATTCCGTTATCTTAAGCTCTCCGGTCGAGATATCGCAGTAGCAGAGCGATGCGCCCTTCTGCCCGATATAGACCGAAGCGAGGTAGTTGTTGTCTTTTTCATCGAGTATATTCGAACTCGTGACCGTTCCCGGAGTTACGATCCTGACGATCTCTCTTTTGACCAGACCTTTTGCGGATTTCGGGTCTTCCACCTGCTCGCAGATGGCTACTTTGTATCCGCGCTCGATCAGCTTTTCGATGTATGGATCGACTGAATGGAAAGGAACGCCGCACATGGGCGCCCTCTCTTCAAGACCGCAGTTCTTCCCGGTCAGCGTCAATTCAAGTTCTTTTGAAACCAGCAGTGCGTCATCGAAGAACATCTCGTAGAAATCTCCTAGCCTGAAGAACAGGATGTTGTCCTTGTTCTGTTCTTTGATCTCAAGATACTGACGCATCATCGGCGACAAAGCCATTGTTTATTTCCCCCTGTCTTTCGACGAAAGCATACGGTGAGCCTCTTCGATGCTCTCTCCGATCAGCTTTTCCTTATCACATTCCACATCGCAGTATCCGCTTCCCTTGAGGTACAGCAGGTACTCGATATTTCCTTTTGCTCCCTTGATGGGAGAATATGTGAGCCCCTGGGGCGAAAGCCCGAGCTCTTCAGCGTATCCGATGACCTTCTCGATGACCTCTCTGTGGACCGACTTGTCTCTTACGATGCCGCCCTTTCCGACCTGCTCTCTTCCGGCCTCGAACTGAGGCTTTACGAGGCACAGGATGGCGTGCTCGTCGTCAGAGACTTCGACCGCTTTCGGCAGTATCAGTCCGAGAGATATGAAGGATACATCTATGCTGATGAAGTTCACTTTTTCTTCTATGAGAGCGCTGTCCATGTATCTGATGTTCGTGCGCTCCATGTTGACTACGCGCGGGTCATTCCTCAGTTTGTAGTCAAGCTGTCCGTAGCCGACATCTATGGCGTAGACCTTCTCCGCGCCGCCCTTCAGCATGCAGTCTGTAAAGCCGCCCGTGGAAGCGCCCATATCGGCGCATACTTTTCCCTTTGTCGATATTCCAAAGAGGTCGATCGCTTTTTCGAGTTTCAGTCCGCCGCGGCTTACATAAGGACACAGGTCCTCCTTGATCGTTATCTCGCTCGAGACATCGACCATTGTCCCCGCCTTGTCCTGCATCAGACCGTCAACGGATATAAGGCCTGCCATTATGGAAGCCTTTGCCTTCTCCCTCGACGGGAAGAGTCCTTTTTCTACAAGCAGTACGTCAAGTCTTTCTTTCATCTCGCCTCACCAAAGTCTATTCCTTTTGCCTTAGCTATCTTTCCGGCTATGCCGTAACCGTCCATGCCGTATCTGTGCATGAGCTCGGGTATGCTGCCGTGCTCTATGAATTTGAGCGGCCAGCCTATATTGAAGACTCTTACGCCCGGATAGTTTTCGGCGGCGAATGAAGATACAGCCGAACCGAAGCCTCCCGCGGCGACGTTGTCCTCGCATGTGAATATCATATCTGCTTCGGCGCATATGCGTCCGATAGTCTCTTCGTCTATAGGTTTGACGATAGCGGCATCTACTACTCCTATTTCAAGGCCTTCGCCCTTCAGGATATCAGATGCCATCAGAGCGTGGTGGACCATGCTGCCGGCTGCGATGATATATCCGTCTTTTCCTTCTCTGATCACGATGCTCTTTCCTGTGAAGTCGTGCTCGCCAAGATATGGATCATGGGCATGACCCTTCGGGTATCTGACTGCGCACGGACCTCCGCACGAGACGGCATATTTCAGCATCTGCCTCATTTCGGCGGCTCCGCTCGGGCAGAGCACCTTCATGTTCGGAAGATGAGTGAGATACGAAAGATCGAAGACTCCGTGGTGAGTCTCTCCGTCCGCACCGACAATGCCAGCCCTGTCGATCGCGAATACGACCGGAAGATCCATCAGGCATACGTCCATCACGATCTGGTCATAAGCCCTTTCGAGGAAGGTCGAATATATCGAAACGACCGGCTTCATGCCTGCCGCCGCAAGACCTGCGGCAAAAGTCACGGCATGCTGCTCGGCTATGCCCGCATCGAAGGTCCTTTCCGGGAACTCCTTCGCGAACTCGGCCATGCCTACGCCGTCGATCATCGCTGCCGAAACCGAAACGATCTTGTCGTCCCTTTCAGCCATTTCCGTCATCGTCATTCCGAAAAGATCGGAGTATGTCATCTTCGGATCCGTCTTCTTCGGAAGACCAGTCGTCTTTTCGAACGGACCTGTTCCGTGGAAGACATCAGGATCGATCTCGGCATTCCTATACCCTTTTCCCTTCGTCGTCAAAACATGGACGAGGCACGATTCTTCCGCGTTCTTCGCCATCATAAGAGCCTCGGTCAGGGCATCGATGTCATGTCCGTCTATCGGGCCAATGTAGGTAAAGCCCAGTTCTTCAAAAAAGACACCGTCCACGAGGGCGTATTTAGCGACGTCACGAAGTTTCGAAGCGCCTCTGACTATTCCCTCGCCGACGCCGGGAACGCTTCTCATAGAGCGTTTCAGGCCTGTCTTGAATTTGTAATATCCTTTTGAGACCCTGAGCTTCGCGAGGTGGTCGCTGATGCCGCCCGTGTTCGGTCTGATCGACATACCGTTGTCGTTCAGGATGACGATGGCCTTTGAATCGGCGTTGCCGAGGTTGTTCAGGCCTTCGTAAGCGAGCCCGCCCGTAAGCGAGCCGTCTCCGATTACAGCTACTACATCATACTTTTCCTTTTTCAGATCCCTCGCGGCGGCCATTCCGTACGCAGCGGAAATAGAGGTGCTGCTGTGACCCGTATCGAAGGCATCGTGGATGCTTTCTCCGACCTTCGGGAAACCGGAAAGCCCGTCGAGTTTTCTCAGGGTGCTGAATCTGTCCAGGCGACCCGTCAGCATCTTGTGGACATAGGACTGATGTCCCACGTCAAAGATGATCCTGTCCTTAGATGTGTCGAAACATCTGTGCAGCGCGAGCGTGAGCTCCACGACTCCAAGATTGGACGCAAGGTGTCCGCCTGTCTCAGAAACAGTATCTATAAGTTTTTCACGGAGCTGGACTGCAAGCAGTTCAAGTTCTTCCGTATCCAGTTTTTTTATGTCTTCAGGAAGATCGAGTTCTTCCAGCCTTTTTACCATTGATGTATCTCCTATTTGGTCCTGTCAGCAAGTTCAACTACGAGGTCATTGAAGAATTCTGCGTTGTCGTAGTACGGACTCATGACTTCAAGAGCGTGCTCCGTCAGTTCCTTGACGCGTGCGTATGAAGCATCCAGACCGTAGATGGCCGGATATGTCATCTTTCCAAGAACGCTGTCTACGCCCGTCTTCTTTCCAAGTTCTTCTTCATTTCCGACGACATCGAGGATGTCATCGACTATCTGGAAAGCGAGTCCGAGGTCTTCAGCGTAGTCTGTAAGATCCTGCAGCATCTTGTCATCAGCTCCGCCTATGTGAGCACCCGCCCTGACAGCCGCGACTATCATAGCCGCTGTCTTGTTGAGGTGGATATAGTCGAGCATCTCAGTGCTGCCCTGCTTTCCTTCGTTCTCAACGTCGGCTGTCTGACCTGCCAGCATTCCCTGGCAGCCGCAGCCCTTCGCTATTTCATATATCGCTCTGATCCTTCTCTTGAGCTGTGTTTCGTTGTCAAAGTAAAGGAAAAGATCCTTTGTCATCGACTCGAACGCTGTCGAAAGAAGGCCGTCTCCCGCGAGGGTGGCGATGTCGTCGCCGAAGACCATGTGGTTCGTCAGCTTTCCGCGTCTGTATTCATCGTCGTCCATGCACGGAAGATCGTCGTGAATAAGCGAGTACGTATGCACATACTCGATCGCGCAGGCGTAAGGAAGCGCTGCCTGCAGCTCTCCGCCTGCGAATTCACATGCTCCCATCAGAAGGCACGGGCGAAGTCTCTTTCCTCCGGCTACAAGTGAATATTTCATCGACTCGTAGAGCGTGAGACTCTTTGGATCGACATCGGGAAGGATGTCTACCATGTGCATTTCAACAAGTTCCAGATACCTTTTGTAATCAGGATTCTTCATCTTGTTCCTCCTTTTTGAACAACTCTATTTTCTGTTTGGCCTCATCGAGTATGGCCCTGCATTGTTTGTAATAACCCAGTCCTTCTTCATAGCTCTTCATGGCGTCTTCGAGCGAAGTGTCCTGTGCACTGAGCTTCCTGACGGACTCGTCAAGCTTTGCGAAGGCTTCTTCGAATGACAGTTTCTTTTCATCCATTGGGCAGTTCTCCTTTTCCCGTAACATCCGCCGAGACTGTTCCGTCTCTCATCGTTATATGTATCTGATCGCCGGCTTTCACGTCATTGGTTGACGATATAATGTTACCGTCGACATCTTTCACTATGCTGTATCCCCTGCTGATTATCCCAGATGGATCCAGGGCATCGAGCTCGGCTTTTTTCGTCCTGATGTCGGACGCCGCTCTGTCAAGTTTTGATGTCAGTGCGTTCTGTATGATCATCATCCTTGAATCAGTATCGGAAGCCGACCTCAGTATCCTCTCCATCAGAGCGCTCCTCTGCTGGGCGGGGTCTCTTGAGCCGAGCATCATCTCCATCCTTGAAGCGAACAGCTCCAGATATCTTGCAAGGGACGATGCGTTTTCTTCAAGCTCCATCCTTATCTTTCTCATATCCGGCACTGCTATCTCTCCTGCAGCCGTCGGCGTTGCCGCTCTGACGTCTGCGACGAGATCGGATATGCTCGTATCTATATCGTGTCCTACAGCCGAAATGACCGGTATGGCGGATTCGTAGATGGCTCTTGCTACCACTTCTTCGTTGAAGGACCAGAGGTCCTCCTTCGAGCCTCCGCCCCGTCCGCAGATTATGATATCCGCATCACTGATCTTTTCGTTGACTCCCCTGATCCCTGCAGCGATATCTTCAGCCGATCCTTTTCCCTGGACCTTGCAGGGCCAGACTATGATATCGACAAAGTCGTTTTTCATAGTGATCGTCTTGATGATATCCTGTACGGCTGCTCCGTCCGGCGCCGTAACTACGGCGATCTTCTTCGGGAATGCAGGAAGCGGTCTTTTTCTTGCCGGGTCGAAGAGACCTTCGGCATTGAGCTTTATCTTCATCTTTTCGAAAGCGACGGCAAGGTCGCCTTCGCCTTCTATATCTATATCGCGGACTATCAGCTTTATCCTGCCGTTTTTAGGATAGAAGTCGATGTATCCGCTTATTATGATCTGCATGCCCTCCTCAAGCCTGTAGCGTATGCGCGGAAGGACGCTCGACCACAGATTGCATTCTATGATGCTTTCTTTGTCGCGTATGCTGAAGAACACATGACCGCTGTTGTGATAGTTGAGGTTCGTGATCTCTCCCGTCACGCGTATGTTGCTGAGGAAGATATCAGCAGCTACCGTATCCTTCAGATATCTGTTCAGTTGTGTGACTGTTACAGGATTTCTTGCCATATGTTCTTTGCTCCGAGTTTTGCGATGCCGACGGCATTGTCCGAAGACGGCTCTCCGAACGAGATGCAGTCAAGGTCATCGCTCAGCCTGTTTCTGATGTATTCGCTCTGCGAGACTCCTCCGCAGAATACGACGCTTTTCGCGCCTGTCTCTTTCAATGCTTTTTTCGTGAGTCTGATGAGAAGATCTGCGATCTTTTCCATCAGCTCTGCGGCTATGTCCTCTTCCGGGATGGAGCCGAGGCTTCTTAACGCCTGGGTCTCAAGACCCGAGACGTTGAAATCGAGACCGTTTATCTTAAGCGGCTTCATCAGTCCCTGAGACTTTCCCTTGAGAGCGAGCCTGTCGAGGGCTCCGCCGGCGGGAAAATCATAGCCCATAGCCACTCCTGTCCTGTCGAGCAGCTGGCCGAAGGATATGTCCCTCGTCGCTCCTATTATCCTGATGTCATAGCCTTCCTTCGTCCTTTTCGTATCGAGCAGCTCGCACGTTCCGCCTGAAAGATGATAGCAGAGGAAGCGGTCACCCGTGACCGGATCGACTGCCGCTATGTGACCTTCCTGGTGGGAGAACCTGAGGAGAGGTACGCCGAGGGCGCTGGCCGCAGCAGATGCCACCGATACGCCGGCCAGAAAGCACGGCATATATGAGCCTTCGACGGGCCTGGGCCTTTCGCTTACTGCGACGGCTTTGATCTCGCTCCTGAGCGCGCCTTCGCTGTCAAGGGCGGTAAGCGCATTCTCTATGATCCCCGGTAGACGGTTCACATGCAGAAAAAGAGCCTGCTGCTGCCTGAGGCCGCGTTCGCCCTTCTTCACGTCGAGGAGCATCCTCTCATCTGAAACGACCCTTCCGTCCGATGATACTACGGCCGCGGAGGTCGTGTAATTGCTCGTATCTATACCTAGAACGAATCCGCTCATGAAAGCGCCTTTCCGAGTACTCCGTTGATGAATGACGGCGACTTTTCACCGCCGTATGATTTCGCCAGCTCGACTGCTTCGTTGATGGCTACCTGGGCAGGCGTTTTCGAACCGAACTTAGATTCCCCTATCGCGACGCGCATTATAGCAAGGTCGGCTTTGGGGATCCTGCTCACCTTCCATTTGACCGAGCATGATTCGATCATGCCGTCTATCTCTTCAAGATTGTCTGCTACAGCCTTGAAATTCTCTTTGATATATCCTTCCTGTGCAGGGTCTACGTTTGCTTCTTCCATGACAGCGCGTGTCAGTTCCTCGTCGGATGAATCTCTTGCTTCCATCTGGAAGACCAGCTGCATCAGGATCTCTCTTGCTTTTGTTCTTTTGCTCATTTTCTAATCGTCTTTCTCTTTCGTGACGCCCTGTACGTGGACGTTCACTTCTGATATCGTCATATCCGTCATCTGTTCTACTTCGTCTCTTACATTGTGCTGGACGTTCCATGCGACCTCCGGGATCTTGGCGCCGTAGTCCGTGATCAGATAGAGGTCGAGAACAATGCCGTCGTTCTTGCTGTCGACCTTGATGCCCTTTGAGATGCTCTCTTTTTTTCTGAAAGTCAAAGAGATGGCGTTCGTGAGACCGCCCGACAGAGCGGCAACGCCTTCTGTTCTGAGGACAGCGTTCGCTGCGCAGACCGATATTACATCATCAGGTACCGGTGACAGATTGTCTTCCATTGTTCTCCTTTCAAACGAACACGCAAAATATAAGTTCTCACAGATACTATATTATATCAGAAAACCGGGCTGTTCAAAACCCGGTTTTGCTTTCTTTGATGTACAGGCCCTAGCTGAACAGTTCTTTGATTATATCCTTGAACTTGCTCTTGCCCTTGTAGCATTTGTCGTCGAGCTTCTTGCTCATCTGTTCTACAGCCTTCTTCTGTTCTGAATTCAGCTTGGTCGGAACTTCGAGGTTGACTTTGATATAAAGGTCGCCCTTTCTTCCGTTCCTTACGTTCGGAACGCCCTTTCCCTTGATCCTGAATCTCGTTCCGGGCTGAGTTCCGGCAGGCACTTTGTACTTGATCTTCTCTTCGAGCGTCGGTACTACGATCTCTGCTCCCAGAGCCGCCTGGTCGAAGCTGATCGGTATCTCGAGCTGAAGGTCGCTGCCTTTGCGCTTGAATACCTTGTGCGGTTTGACTCTGATCACGATATAAAGATCTCCGGCAGGTCCGCCGTTGACTCCCGGCTCACCCTGTCCTCTGAGAGGAATGATGGAGTCGTTGTCCACTCCGGCCGGAATGTTGACCTGTATCGTGACGTTCTTTCTGATGTGGCCCGAGCCTCCGCATTCCGGACACGGAGTCTCGATTATCTCTCCTGTACCTCCGCATCTGTCGCACGGTGATACATTGCTGAACTGGCCGAACGGCGTCCTCTGCGTTGTGTGGATCTGACCTGAACCGCCGCACTTCGGGCACTGCTGCTTCGAAGTTCCCGGGGCTGCGCCTGAGCCGTGACAGTTCGAGCATTCGACATGTTTGTTGACCGTTATATCTTTTTTGACACCGAAAGCAGCCTCTTCGAAGGTTATGGTCATAGCCTTCTGAAGATCGCGTCCCTTCATAGGACCGTTTCGCTGCGCTCTTCCGCCGAAGCCGCCAAAGCCTCCTCCGAACATGTTTCCGAACATATCGAAAATGTCGTCGTAGCTTCCGCTGAAGCCTCCAAAGCCGCCGCCTGCGCCGCCGAAGCCCGCATTGGGGTCTACGCCTGCATGACCGAACTGATCGTACATCTTCTTCTTTTCCGGATCGCTCAGAATGCCGTATGCTTCATTGACTTCCTTGAATTTTTCCTCGGCAGTCTTATCACCCGGATTCTTATCCGGGTGATATTTGAGTGCCATTTTTCGAAAAGCCTTTTTTATATCGGCCTCGCTGGCTCCTTTCTTGAGCCCGAGGACCTCATAATAATCTCGTTTTTCTGCCATTGATGGTACTACCTTCTATATCGTTATTTTATTTGTCGTCGTCTACGACCTCAAAGTCAGCATCTACGACATTGTCGTCCTGCGGCTGCTGCTGCGTGGTCTGGTCAGCGCCCATGCCGCCCATGTTCTGAGCCATGTTCGGGTCCATGCCCTGAGCGCCCTGAGCCTGCTGCGCCTGCTCATACATCTTAGCCGAGATCGTGTGGAACTGCTCTGTGAGAGCTTCTGTCTTCTGCTTGATCTCATCTATGCTGCCGTTCTGCAGTGCGTTGTTGAGATCGTCCTTGGCTGCGTTGATTTGTGACAGTTCGGACTCTGACAGCTTGTCGCCGAGCTCCTTGACGTTCTTTTCTGTCTCGTATACGAGAGTCTCAGCCTGGTTCCTGACTTCGACTTCTTCTTTACGCTTCTTGTCTTCTTCAGCGAATCTTTCAGCTTCCTTGACCTTAGCTTCGATCTCTTCATCCGAAAGCTTTGTTGAAGATGTGATCGTGATGTGCTGCTCTTTGCCTGTGCCCATATCCTTGGCGCTTACGTTTACGATGCCGTTCGCGTCGATATCGAACGTTACTTCGATCTGCGGGATCCCACGCGGTGCCGGCGGAATACCGGAGAGCTGGAATCTTCCGAGAGTTACGTTGTCAGCAGCCATGTCTCTTTCACCCTGCATTACGTGGATGTCTACAGCAGACTGGTTGTCAGCAGCCGTCGAGAAGATCTGGCTCTTCTTCGTCGGTATCGTCGTGTTCCTCTCTATGAGTCTTGTAGCGACTCCGCCCAGTGTCTCGATCGACAGCGAGAGCGGTGTTACGTCGAGAAGAAGTACGTCATTGACTTCACCAGTCAGTACTCCGGCCTGGATGGAAGCGCCGATAGCTACGCACTCGTCAGGGTTGATGCCCTTGAACGGCTCTTTGCCTGTGATGTTCTTGACTGCTTCCTGGACAGCCGGGATCCTTGTGGATCCGCCAACGAGGATGACCTTTGAGATGTCGCTGTTCGTAACACCGGCATCTGCCATAGCCTTTCTCATCGGCTCGATCGTCTGCTCTACGAGATCAGCAGTAAGCTGATCGAACTTCGCTCTTGTGATATCCATCGTCAGGTGGAGAGGACCGTTCTCGTTGACTGTTATGAACGGAAGGTTGACGTTTGCCTGCTGCGAGCTGGAGAGTTCTTTCTTCGCCTTCTCAGCAGCTTCCTTCAGTCTCTGAAGAGCCATCTTGTCCTGTCTGAGGTCGATGCCGTTCTCTTTCGCGAACTCATCAGCCATGTAGTTCAGCAGTTTGTTGTCGAAGTCGTCGCCGCCGAGCTTGTTGTTGCCGTTCGTTGCGAGTACTTCGAATACGCCGTCGCCGAGCTCCATGATCGATACGTCGAATGTACCGCCGCCCAGGTCGTAAACGAGGACTTTGTGCGAAGCATCGTCCTTGTCGAGTCCGTAAGCGAGAGCAGCAGCTGTCGGCTCGTTGATGATTCTCTTAACGTCGAGACCTGCGATCTTGCCGGCATCCTTTGTAGCCTGCTTCTGGCTGTCTGTAAAGTAAGCAGGTACTGTGATGACAGCTTCGGATACAGTCTCTCCGAGATATGCCTCAGCGTCAGCCTTCAGTTTTGAAAGGATCATTGCCGAGATATCCTGCGGTGTGTATGACTTTCCGTCGATGTTGACGTTGTAAGCTTCACCCATGTGTCTCTTGATCGAAGCGATCGTTCTGTCCGGGTTCGTTACAGCCTGTCTCTTTGCAGTTTCGCCGACGAGTCTTTCGCCGTTCTTTGCAAAACCTACGACCGACGGAGTTGTTCTTGCTCCTTCAGCGTTTGTGATTACCTGCGGGTCGCCGCCTTCAAGAACGGCAACGCAACTGTTGGTTGTGCCCAAATCGATTCCTATGACTTTTCCCATTTCTTTTTATCTCCTTTTTCTTTATTCTCATATTGTTCAAGCCTGCCCACCCCCGGGGCAAGGGCTCTTTGTCGTTATCTTAAGTGTCAGTTCGCCACTTTGACCATCGAGGCTCTGATCACTCTGCCGTTCAGCGTATATCCCTTCTGAAGGACTTCGCTGACCTTGCCGCTCTCGACCTTGTCTGTGTCTTCCATCATGACTGCGTTGTGGAAGTTCGGGTCGAAGTCGGCTCCTTCGGCTTCTATCTCAGCGACGCCGAATTTTTCAAGCACGCCTTTGAACTGATCGAAGATGAGCTGCATTCCTTTGAGGAAGTTCTCATCTGCAGAAGCAGCGTCTTCTGCAAGCGCTCTTTCAAAGTTGTCTGAAACCGTCAGAAGTTCCATGACAATGCTTTCATTGGCGCGGGCGTAGATATCACTCTTGTCCTTTTCGGTGCGCCTCCTGAAATTCTGGAAGTCTGCCATCAGCCTGAGGTACTTCGTCTTGAGTTCTTCGTCTTCTTCTCCGGCCTTCTCTTCGGCTTTTTCTTCAGCAGCTCCGTCGGCCTCTTCGCTTTCCTCTGAAGCCTCCTGCGGAGTTTCTTCAGCTGCCGGAGTCTCTTCGCATTCTTCCTTCATTTCTTCCATTTTCTCTTCGCTATTCGTCATCATCGCCTCCTGTTAATCTGTATGCATTCGTGAGATTGTCCGTCAGGAATTCAATGACGGATGAAATCTCGCTGTATCTCATTCGTGTCGGACCGATAACACCGAGCTTTCCGACCAGTTTGCCGTCGACATGATATGTCGCCGTGATCAGACTGCAGTCCTGCATCTGTTCGTCATCGTTCTCAGTTCCGATGGTGATGAGAAGCCCGTCGTCCCTCTGTATAAGGGCCTTAGTGAAATCTTCCTTTCTGTCGATCAGTTCCATGAACATCTTCGCTCTGTCGAGATCGTTGTACTCAGGTATCTTGAATATGTTCGTAAGACCGTCCATATACAGGTTGACGTTCAGCATGTCCTCGAGCGACTTCATGAAGCTCGGCATGACTGTTCCCGACAGCTCGTTCATGGCTTTCATGTCGGTGTGGACGGTATCGATGATGTCCATCGTAAGCGCCTCGCTGATCGTCTTTCCCTTGAAGGTGTACGTCATGTTCTTCGACAGAAGTCCGAGCGTCTCTTCATCGTACTCGGTCTTCAGCTTGAGAGCAAGGTTCGAGACCTTTCCGCTCTCGGATACGATCATCAGTACGATCGTCCTCTCATCTACCGGAAGAAGGTTGATAAACTTCAGTACATCCTGATCCTTCTTCGGCGTCATCGCGAATGATGTCAGGTTCGTGATGTTCGACAGTATCTTCGCAGCATGCTCTATCGTTCTGTCGAGCTCGGAAACGTTCTTGTAAAGCTCGTCAGCGATGGAGTCCTTTTCGGCCTGCGGCAGTTCGTGCTTTTTCATCATTTCGTTGACGTAAAGCCTGTAAGCCTTCTGTGAAGGCATCCTGCCTGCTGAGGTGTGCGGGTGCGTAAGGTAGCCCATTTCCTCAAGGTCGGCCATCTCGTTCCTGATCGTGGCCGGGCTGACGCCGAGCTCGTACTTTTTCGAGAGCGTCCTTGATCCGACCGGTTCAGCCGTTGATACGAAGTCCTGGATGATCGCCTGTAAGATCTTCAGTTTTCTTTCATTAAGATCCATATCATCACTTCCTTTGTTGTTAGCACTCATTTATTGAGAGTGCTAACTTTCTATATAAATGTAACACCAGGTCCCATCCGTGTCAACAGTATTTCAATAAAAATACCGCATCTTTCCGCCTTTCACGGCAGTAGTGGATGCGGCTCTTTTCATGCTGCCTGTTTTTGATGATCAGTCATCTCATTCGATGTCATCGTCAGGGTCGTTTTCCTCTTCCATGATGGATCTGATCCTTGCCTTGTTGGCTGCTTCGACCTCTTCGTTGTGCCTGATCATCCTCTCCACAAAGAGTTTGTGATAGATGAAAAGGAAGATCGCCCACATCGCAAGAAAGATCAGAGCTCCGAAAAGAAAGCCGAAGTATCCGCTTACTCCGCCGGCCTTGATAGCCTTGACGGCAAGCGAGAAAGCCAGGATCGGGCACAGCACCCACTGGCCGAGATTCTTGATCATATTTATGTTAGTTTTTTCACCCATGTTTATCTCATATCTCCTTTTCTTTTGTCCTTACTGTAACAAAATACCACATAGCTTTGGGTCAATCAACAGAAAAAGTCCTTTACAAAGAATCGACTTTTTTGTATAATGGCTTTCGTCATCGATTTGATGATGTGGGTCATTAGCTCAGCTGGATAGAGCGACGCACTACGAATGCGTAGGTCGGGGGTTCGAATCCCTCATGGCTCACCACGATAAGCGTTGGAATTTAAATAATTCCAGCGTTTTTTATTTCTTCTTGCCGTCCATTTGCCGTCCATTTTATTTTTCCCTGCGGGACTCGCTGCAGCAGTCCTCGCATTTACGGGTACCCAACTATACACCTACCCTATAAAAACCGCTCAGAACTCAATTCTGCGCCTCGAATCTTTGCGTTCTGTAGTCCAGATGGTCAATTGCTACTTGTTCGACTACAGAAGTATGATTGCTAAAGAAGGACCCGACACCGTGTCCGTAGTAGCCTGACCGCCTAACATGACCGACCACATCATAGATACCTATTTCCGTTGCCCTGCGTTTACGCTTCTTTATCCAGTCCAGAAGTTTATATCTCG
>CAMNNG010000014.1 GCA_946545145.1 uncultured Bacillota bacterium | reverse complement strand
AGGTAACAAAATGATCAACGGAAAACAGAGAAGATATCTCAAGCAGATCGCGCAGGAGACACCGGCGACGGTATTCATCGGTGTCAACGGTCTGACGGAGAACATCAAGAAAGAACTCGAGAACGGATTCGAGGCGCGCGAGATCGTCAAGGTCAAGCTCCAGAACGGAGCGGCTCTCGATCCGAAGGAGGTCGCGAACGAACTGGCTGAGGAGATGGGCGCTGAATTCGTCCAGGCGATCGGCCGCGTTTTCGTTCTTTACAGAGAATCGAAGGACAACAAGACGATAATCCTTCCGAGGTAAGACTGTTCGCCTCGGATGGCGAAAGGATGTCTGATGAGGATGGCGAAAGGCCGTCCGAACAAGGCGGATAAACGGTGATGGTGCATCGGCGATAGACGATATACTATAGGCGATATGGACAGGAATATACTGATAACTATCGAATATGACGGAGGCGCTTACTCGGGTTGGCAGATCCAGCCCAACGTTCCGACTGTGCAGGGCGAGGTCCAGAATGCACTGAGGAGGGTCCTCGGCCGCGACATAAAGATCAACGGCACATCGAGGACGGACGCCGGCGTGCACGCTCTCGGGCAGAGGGCGAGTTTTGTGCTGGAGCCGGGCATCCCGACGGAGAGGATAGCCTTTGCGCTGAACAACGCGCTTCCGAAGGATATCAGGATACTGAAGGCGGAGGAGAAGGACGCTGATTTCCACGCGCGCTTTTCCGCCAGAGGAAAGAAATACATATACAGGATGAAGAACAGGGCTTCGGCTTTCGATGCCCGCTATTATTACGAGGTCGAAGCCGGGCTCGATATGGACGCTGTGCATGAGGCGGCGAAGATCATCGAGGGAACGCACGACTTCAAGTGCTTTGAGGCTGCGGGGGCTGATCCGAAGGACTCGACCGTGAGGACGATATGGTCGCTTACTATGGACGAGACGCACAGCGACGCAAAGCAGCCGGACGGCTATGAATTAGTTGTGACGGGTGACGGCTTCCTGTATAATATGGTGAGGATAATCACCGGCACTCTGGTCGATGTCGGAAGAGGCAGACTGAGCGCCGAGGATATATATGAAATGCTGGAGAAAAAAGACCGGACCCTTGCCGGCCACACTGCTCCGCCCGAGGGACTTTATCTGGCGGAGGTCTTTTACGGGGAGGACGACCAATGGAAGACACACGTTTGAGCTGGGATGAATATTTCATGGAGATGGCCAAACTTGCGGCGAGAAGGTCGACGTGCCTTAGAAGGAACGTCGGAGCCGTCATAGTCCAGGACAAGCATGTGCTGTCGACGGGCTACAACGGCGCGCCGAAGGGCATTCCGCACTGCGCTGAAAAGGGAGGCTGTTACAGAGAGCAGCACAATATCCCGTCGGGCGAGAGGCACGAGCTTTGCCGCGCTCTTCACGCAGAGCAGAACGCGATCATCCAGGCTGCGAATTACGGACAGAGCATCGAGGGCGCGAGCATTTACATCACGCATCAGCCCTGCGTCATCTGCGCGAAGATGATCATCAACGCCGGGATCAAACGCATCGTCGTAGATGAGGGATACCCTGACGAGATGGCTGTGGAGATACTTGAAGAAGCCGGTCTGAGGATAGTAAAGTTAAAGGATGCAAAGACTGAATAGTAACGGCTCAGGCAGAGGCTCGAAGAGAGAACTCTACCGGCAGCTGGCCGTCGTCGCAGTGCCTATAGCGCTGCAGAGCCTGGTCGCTTCTTCGCTGAACCTCGTCGACAACCTTATGGTCGGCGCGCTCGGAGAAGCGGAACTTGGCGCGGTCGGCGCCGGAATGCAGATATATTTTATCGGATGGATATTCCTGTTCGGATTCTCGGCGGGAGCGTCCACGTTCGTCGCCCAGTTCTGGGGAGCGAACGATCTTCCAAACATACGGAAAACGATGGGGTTCGCCATCGCTATTTGCGAAGCGGTCGGGATCCTCTTTTTCGCGTTTTCATTTTTCGGCCCGCATATAGTCATGCGGATATTCACGAACATACCGCAGACGATAGAGCTCGGGGCGCAGTACGTAAGGTGGGGAGCCCCCAGCTTCCTTCTGATGCCGGTGCTTATCATCCTGGAGATGTCGCTGCGCGCTACGCAGCAGACGAAGATCCCGATGTACATATCCTTCGTCGCCTTCGGGATGAACACCTTCCTGAACTGGGTGCTGATATTCGGCCACTTCGGCCTTCCTGCGATGGGAGTCCGCGGCGCGGCTCTTGCGACCGTCCTTTCCAGGGTGGTCGAACTTGCGCTTGATTTCATAGTCATATTCGTAAGGAGCAACGTCCTGGCCGGGCATATATCGGAATTCTTCGGATGGAACCGGGATCTTGCCGGAAGAGTCGTAAAAAACTCGCTTCCCACTATGATCAACGAGGGAGCATGGTCTGTCGCAACGTCGATGTACGTGGCGGCTTACGCGCGCGTCGGAGTCACGGAGTACGCTGCCTTCCAGGCGGCCGAGACGATAGATGTGCTGTTCGTGATGGCGGCCTTCAGCCTCGGCGACGCCGCGCTGATCATCATAGGCCAGAAGCTTGGCGAGGGCGAGCTCGAAGAAGCGTACAGCACCGCGATCACGATCCTGAAGTGCTGCACCCTGGTGAGCGTTATAGTAAGCATACTGCTCGCGACCTGCTCCGGTCCGCTGGTGTCGCTGTTCAACTTCACGCCTGAAGGCGCCCACGACTGCAGGATGATACTGATAGTCTACAGCGTGGCGCTGACGTTCGACGCCCTCTGCGGAGCGATAGTCACGGGCGTTCTGAGGAGCGGCGGAGATACGAGGTTCGCGATGTTCGCAGACATAGGCACCATATGGCTGATCGGGGTGCCGATGGCGTGGATATGCACCGCCTTCCTGCATCTTCCCATATTCGTTGCAGTCGCGCTGGCTAAGACTGAACTTGCGGTCAAACTCGTCATCGTGGTGAAGCGCGTCCTGTCGAAGAAATGGGTCAATAACGTGGTCGAGAATCTGTAAGCGAAAAAGAGTGAAAAAAGACCGAACAGATTTACAACAATATTCAAAATTGTTCGAAATAATGAAAAAATGTTGCCTGATTTCTGCCGAAAGAGCCGTGAAAATAGATGTAATCGGGCTTTTGTTTCGGAATAAGAGGTTGGGGAAATGTTGAAATTCCAATAATCGGAAGATAGGTGACAAAAATCTTGTATCGACTTGTACTTATTTTCATGTCTGCTTTACATTTTTTTTGATTCAAGTATAATTTATTATGAATATTCTCATTTGGAGGCATACCGTAATTGGAATACGTGATAGGAGCGCTGACCGGTCTTCTGATCGGAGGTCTGCTGGGATACATCAAAAGCAAGATCATCTGGAGCAGATATATCAAAAAAAGTGATGAGGGCGGGTATGACAATGAATCCGCGCAGGTCTACGGCAGGCTTCTTGCGAGCAATGCGCTCAATATCGCTATTTTAGTTATCGTATTCCTCATGAGGAATATCGTCCCCGTAGAATGGGTATCGTTCTTTATAGGGGCGGCAACGGGCCTTGTGGCGATGAACTTCATCACCGCTGGCGCAAGGAAATGACGTAATACTGCATGAAGGGTGGTGCAGACAGGTTATGACTGTATCTATGATGGAAAATTTGAACGAGATGGGAATCACGAGCGGAATGATAACGAGCACCGTGATCACCATCATTCTTTGCGTTATCGCAATTCTTGCGGGACGCAATATGCAGCTGAAAGAACCCGGCAGGCTGCAGAACATGGTTGAGATAGGCATAGGCAAGCTCTACGGTTTCTTTGAAGGGATCATGGGCAAGAAGCTTTGCAGGCAGTACTTCCCGATAGTGGGAACGCTGTTCATCTACATCCTGTTCTGCAATTATTCCGGACTGCTTCCCGCAGCCGGCGAGCTTCCCGGACTCAAGCCTCCGACGGCCAGCATCAACTGCACGGCCGCGATGGCTATATTCGTCTTCTTCATGACGATGTTCGTAGGTATCAGGGCGAACAGAGGACCGAAATACTTCAAACACCTTTTCAAACCGTTCGCGTTCCTCTTCCCTCTGATGGTGATAGAGATGGTCGTAAGACCCCTCTCGCTGACGATGCGTCTTTACGGTAACGTATTCGGTGAAGAGACGGTAACACATCAGTTCTTCACGATGGTCCCGATCGGACTTCCTGTAGTAATGCAGGCCCTGTCCGTACTGATGGGACTCGTCCAGGCTCTCGTATTCTCGCTGCTGACGGCGATCTACTTCACAGAGGCAGGCGAGGTCGAAGGAGAAGAACTGGAGACCCTTTAAGGGCGAAGGCCCCGCTGAGGCAGGGGCATGATGGATAAGATCAAATTTGTAATTTGATATATAACGAAACAAGTCTAAAAAGACTAGCATGAAAGGAGTACTAAACTATGGGTATGGTAGCATTAGGAGCAGCGCTGGCAGTAGGTCTTGCAGCTATAGGACCGGGAATCGGTCAGGGTATCGCAGCAGGTAAAGCGCTTGACGGTATGGCTCGTCAGCCGGAGGCGGCGGGTATGCTCAGAACGAACATGATCCTGGCGTTCGCGTTCATGGAATCGCTGACGATCTACGGTCTTGTAATCGCGTTCCTGCTCTATTCGAAGGTATGATAAAGTAAGAGGTTAATCGAAGGAAGAAATCATGGTTGAAGCATTAGGAATAAGCCTGATAGAATTTGTCTTTTATCTGATCAACTTCTTGATTCTGGTCGGTGTGCTTGGAAAGTTCCTCTACAGACCTTTCATCAACATGCTCGACACCAGGAGACAGACCATAAAAGATGCCTTCGACAGCGCGGAAGCGACTAACCGCAAAGCCGACGAAAAGCTCGCCAACTATGAAAAGCGCATCGCCAACGTCGAGTCTGAGGGCCGCGACATCATCAAAGAAGCGACCGATCAGGCAAGGCTGAAGGCAGCGTCGATCATCGAAGAAGCGAACAAGCAGGCTGACGATATAGTCCAGAAAGCCCGCGTTGAGATCGAACAGGAGAAGGAGAGCGCACTTGCTGACGTCAGAGATCAGATCAGCGAGCTGGCTCTTATGATGGCTGAGAAGATCATGGAGAAGGAGATCGAGGTCAACGGCCAGGAACAGATCCTTGATCAGGTGATGGAAGAGGTAGGTACAGCTAAATGGCAGAATTAACCGTTGACAGGACATATGGAGGCGCCCTGTTCTCAGCGGCGCACGACGTCGGTAAGGTCAGTGAGATCGAAGAAGAGGCCTTTGCCGTTCTTGACGTGTTCAAAGAAAACGGGGACTTCTTCAAACTCCTCAACTTCCCGGGCATTTCGATGGCCGAAAAGAAAGACATCATCAAGAATGTCTTTTCGGGGAAGATCTGCGAGGAGCTGGAGAATTTTCTGTATATCCTCATAGACAATCACAGGATCGGGCGATACGAACAGATCGTAAAAGACTACAAAAAACTGCGCAACGAAGAAGAGGGCGTAGCGTTCGGTACAGTGTACTCGGCGCAGCCTGTCTCTGAAGAGAGGATGGACTCGCTGCAGCAGAAGGTTTCGGATCTGCTCGGTGAAAACGTCAAACTCGAGAATGAGATCGACAAGACTCTTATAGGTGGAGTCAAGATCCTTATCGACGGAAAAATAATAGACGCAAGCCTGCGCTCGCGTCTTGAAAGTCTGGGCAATTCAATGAAAATGTGATTTGCCCTCGTCAGGAGGAAATATTAAATGAATTTAAGACCTGAAGAAATAAGTGCGGTCATCAAGGAGCAGATCAAGAACTACTCCAATGCCCTTGACGTCTCGGACTTCGGAACTGTCATCCAGGTCGGTGACGGTATCGCGAGGGTTTACGGGCTCGATAACTGCATGTCCGGAGAGCTCCTTGAGTTCCCCGGTGGCACTTTCGGCATGGCCATGAACCTTGAGGAAGACAACGTAGGATGCGTTATCCTCGGTTCGGATGCCGAGATCAAAGAAGGAGATATAGTCAAGCCGACAGGAAGAGTAATCGAAGTACCTGTAGGCGAAGCGATGATAGGAAGAGTAGTCAACGCTCTCGGACAGCCGATCGACGGCAAAGGCCCCATCAAGACGAGCGAGGCCAGACCGGTCGAAAGCCCGGCACCGAGCGTTATCGACCGTCAGTCCGTAAAAGAGCCGCTGCAGACGGGACTCAAAGCTATTGACTCGATGATCCCGATCGGCAGAGGTCAGCGTGAGCTGATCATCGGCGACAGACAGACAGGTAAGACGGCTATCGCTATCGACACTATCCTGAACCAGAAGGACACGGATGTCATCTGCATCTACGTTGCCATCGGTCAGAAAAAGTCGACAGTAGCACAGCTCGTTAAGACTCTCGAAGACCAGGGCGCTATGGACTACACTATCGTAGTTTCGGCTACAGCTTCGGACGTAGCTCCGCTGCAGTACATCGCACCGTACGCAGGATGCGCTATGGGTGAGTACTTCATGTACAAGGGGCAGCATGTAATGATCGTATACGACGACCTTTCGAAGCATGCTGTTGCTTACAGAGCCATGTCCCTGCTGCTCAGAAGGCCGCCGGGGCGTGAGGCTTATCCGGGCGACGTATTCTACCTGCACTCGAGACTGCTCGAAAGAGCTGCGAAGCTGTCCGACAAGCTCGGCGGCGGTTCGCTTACTGCTCTGCCGATCATCGAGACACAGGCAAGCGACGTATCGGCTTACATCCCGACAAACGTAATATCGATCACAGACGGTCAGATATATCTGCAGCCCGAACTGTTCTTCCAGGGCCAGAGACCTGCTATCGACGCCGGTATATCCGTATCCAGGGTAGGCGGCGACGCTCAGATCAAGGCTATGAAACAGGTATCGAGCAAGATCAAGATGGAGCTGGCTCAGTACAGAGAGCTCGCGAGCTTCTCGCAGTTCGGCTCCGACGTAGACGCGGACACTAAGGCAAGACTCGACCACGGTGCTGTTCTGATGGAGATCATCAAGCAGGGCCAGTACAAGCCGATGCCGGTAGAGTATCAGGTAGTCAGCATCTTCGCCGCGGTCAACGGCTTCATGCAGGATATCCAGATCGACAGGATCGGAGAGTTCGAAAAGAACCTGATCGAGTACATGGAACTCAATGAGAGACCGTTCCTCGACCAGATCCTTGAAGAGGGAAAACTTTCGGATGCTATGGAGCAGGAGCTCAGAGATGACATCGTCAAATTCAGAAAGACTCAGAAGAGCGACATGCTCATCGACAGCCAGAAAGCTCTCAGGCACGAAGAACTCGCTGAAGAAGATGCCGCAATAGAGGCGGCAAGAGCCGAAGCGGAAAAGAATCTGTAAGACTTGATTTAGAAATATAAAGGAAAAGGAGGTGAAGCTATGGCCGTCAGTATGCAGGACGTAAAGCGCCGCATCAAGAGCGTTACCAGCATGGAGCATATAACGAACGCCATGAAACTGGTATCCGCGGCAAAGCTGAGAAGGGCCAAAGCCACCTTTGAACAAACGAATAAGCAGCTGCATTTCATAACGGATACGATAGGCGAGATATTCACGAGCACGACGAACATCCCTGAGGAATACCTCGAGGGAAACCGTGAGATCAAGAATACATGCTATATCATCCTTACGAGCAGCAAAGGTCTGTGCGGAGGGTTCAACTCCAACGTCATCCGCAAGGCGGAAGAAGCGATGAGGGTCCGCAAGAGCGTGCCCAAGATCGTGGCGGTAGGGAGCAAAGGACGCGACTACTTCGCCAAGGAGGGAATCGAGATCATCGGGGACTATGAAGATCCACCGGAGACGATATCGTTCCTGGCGACGCAGCAGCTCTCAAGACCGATCATCAAGATGTATGAAGACGGCGAGATAGACGAAGTCGTTCTTGTATATACTGCTTATCTGAGCACTATCGACCAGCAGGCGACAGCCATAAGGATGCTGCCGTTCCAGCCGGAGAAGAACGCGAATGTGATGATGCACGACAAGGACATCGAGTACGGTCCTTCGATGGAGGCTGTATTCAACTATCTCGTACCGAAGTACGTCGAAACGATGGTATACAACGCTATAGTGGAATCGGCGACATGTGAGCACGCAGCGAGGAGGATGGCTATGGAGAACGCCACCGACAACGCGAGAGATATGCTCCAGGAGCTGTCGCTCAACTATAACAGGGCCAGACAGGCAGCGATCACGAACCAGCTCATCGAGATCGTTTCGGGCTCTGAAGCACAGAAATAGGAGGAGAGCAGAATAATGAACAAGGGACTTATACATCAGATCATAGGACCTGTCATAGACGTAAAGTTCGACCCGGAGCAGATGCCGGAGCTGAACAACGCCATTGAGATCATGCTCGGTGATAAAAAAGTCGTAGCGGAAGTCGCTCAGCACATGGGTGACGATGTCGTAAGGTGCGTCGCGCTTTCATCGACGGACGGACTTTCAAGAGGAATGGAAGCCATTGATACAGGAGGCCCGATCAAGGTACCTGTAGGCAAGGAAGTCCTCGGAAGACTGTTCAACGTTATCGGCGAGACTATAGATGAGAAGGGACCTGTTGAAACAGACAAGCGCGCTTCCATCCACAGAGAAGCTCCGAGCTTTGAAGATCAGGACACATCAACGCAGGTATTCGAGACAGGTATCAAGGTAATCGACCTTATCGCTCCTTACACAAAGGGCGGAAAAGTAGGCCTGTTCGGCGGCGCCGGTGTAGGAAAGACGGTACTGATCCAGGAGCTTATCAGAAACATCGCTACAGAGCACGGCGGACTTTCGGTATTCGCGGGCGTAGGCGAGAGAACTCGTGAAGGAAACGACCTTTACTACGAGATGATCGACTCCGGAGTAATCGACAAGACTGCCATGGTATTCGGTCAGATGAACGAACCGCCGGGGGCTCGTATGAGGATCGCTCTTACGGGACTTACGATGGCGGAGTACTTCCGTGATGAGGAAGGACAGGACGTTCTTCTGTTCATAGACAACATATTCAGATTCACTCAGGCAGGCTCCGAGGTATCGGCGCTGCTCGGCCGTATGCCGTCAGCCGTAGGATACCAGCCGACGCTTGCTACAGAGATGGGCGCAATGCAGGAGAGAATCACTTCGACGAAGAAGGGCTCGATCACATCGGTCCAGGCCGTATATGTACCGGCCGACGACCTTACCGACCCGGCTCCGGCGACTACATTCTCCCACCTCGATGCTACAACGGTACTCGACCGTGCGATCACAGAGCTCGGTATCTATCCGGCTGTTGACCCGCTCGCGTCGACATCGAGGATCATGGACCCGCTCATCCTTGGTGAAGAGCACTACAACACGGCCAGAGAGGTACAGGAGATACTGCAGGCTTACAAAGACCTTCAGGACATCATCGCCATACTCGGTATGGACGAACTCTCAGATCAGGACAAGCTGATCGTAAACCGTGCAAGAAAGATCCAGAGATTCATGTCTCAGCCGTTCGGTGTAGCTGAACAGTTCACAGGTATCGAAGGTAAATACCTGCCGCTGTCCGAGACAGTAAGAAGCTTCCGCGAGATCCTCGACGGAAAACACGACGATATTCCTGAAAGCTTCTTCCTCATGGCAGGCGGAATCGACGAAGTCGTAGCAAACTGGGAAGCATCGAAGGCCAAGAAGGAAGAGAACGATGGCTAAATCATTCAAACTCAGTGTAATAACACCGTCCAAGATATTCTATGAAGGGGACGTCGAGCTGCTCGTCGTTCCCACGCTCGAGGGCGAAGAGGGCTTTATGGCGAACCACTCGTGGGCCACAAAGCTCCTCAACGTCGGAGAGATGGCTGTCCAGGAAGCGGGCAAATCCGACTTCAGGATAGCTTCGATCGCGGGCGGATTCATAGACGTCAAGGACAGCGTCATCCTGTATGCCGATCACGCCGAATGGGCTGAAGAGATCGACAAGCAGAGAGCGCAGAAAGACAAAGAATTTGCTGAGGAATGGCTCAGCAAGAACAAGGGCGAAAAGGATGAGTATTCTGTGAGACGCGCAGAGGTCGCTCTCAAGAAAGCTATTTCACGTTTGAATGTCGCTAACGGCGGCAGAAGAGGCATCTAGTCAATGAAGAAAAAAAGCCTCTATATCATTCCGGCGATCATCATCCTCTGCCTGGCACTCTTTGTTGGATGCGGTGAAGATGAAGCGCAGCAGGAGGCGGCGTCGCCTGAAGGACTTTCCGATACGGTCAAGGTCCTCGTTATGAACAGGAGCGCCGGCTCGAAGGTCTGCGAAGGTCTTCCGGAGAACTATACAATCGAAAAAGTGTCGGACCCGGCGGATTTCAAAGCCAGATTGAAGTCCGGCTCTTTTGATATTGCGATATCGCCGACGGTCGTCGCTGCTCAGGTCTACGGAGAGGGCGGACGGAAGATAACTTCCATCAGTCCGACGTCTCTGGGAGGCGTATACGTCTACGGAAACGGCGTCAGCGGCTGGGGATTCACACCGAAGACGCTTGCGAAGAAGACGGTCGTCTGCCTCGGAAGGGATTCCGAGGAGAAGGCCATCATCAAGAAGGTCATGCTCGACAAGGGAGCTGCCTTCTCGACGGTGAGATTCGACTACGTCGACTCGCAGAAAGACCTCATAACGGTCGCCAAGGATTACGGCACCATCGTCGCGGCTCGTCAGCCGTATGCCGCGAGGATAGCGAAGATCGACGGAGTCAACGAGCTTCTCGACCTCAACGAGTATTACTACGATGAGGAGAGTGAGGACATCGTCGCCGAAGTCATGGTCGCGAACAACAAGATGATCGAAAACAGACCGAACGATCTGCCGATAGTGATCAGCGATTACAAAGCGGCTCTCGAAAAGGCCGGCAAATCGAAGACGCAGCTCGTCTTCTACGCCGACAGTGACCGCGGAGCAAAGCTGATGAAGCAGTTCAACGATGCCATGTACAGCATAGACAGTTCATTAATGGGAGGAAAGGCATTCAACAGCAGCTACTACTACAAGATGAGATAGCGCAGCGGCGGGCAGCGCCGCAGGAAAAGTGAATGAACTGAATTTCTTCGAGCGGAACGCAAGATATATCGTTCTTATAGCAGTCGTGATAGGTGCCTTCTCAGGCAACTTCGCCAGACTCACCGAGGCCCCGCCTATGGTGATCGGCTTTTACAGACTGCTTTTTTCGTTGCCGTTCTTCGCGGCGGTCGCGCTCCGGTCGAAGGAGTCCAGATCTCAGATGACGCACCTGTCGTCAAAACAGCTGCTGTTCTCATTCCTTGCCGCTGCAGGTCTTTACGGCCACTATATGTGCTGGTTCTCGGCGGTGAAGATGACGAATATGGCCGCGGCCGCGACGCTGGAGTCTCTACATCCTCTGACTGTACTCGTCGTATCGCTTCTGTTCTTCCACAGGAAAGTCGGCTGGAAGGCGGTGGCCGGCATAATCATCGCGCTGGCCGGCGGAGTAGTCGCTTCCGGGAGCGGCCTTTCATTCAACAGCGCCGATCTTGCGGGCGATCTGCTCGCATTCGCGAGCGGAGTGAGCCTCGCCTTCTACTTCATTTTCAGTAAGCACATAAGGGGCAAAGGCATGGGAGCAAATGCCTTCGTGCTGACGTGCTTTTCGATCTGCTGCGCCATGTTCTTCGTAACGATGCTGGTGACGGGGACTCCGCTTACGGGATACAGACCGGTCGATTTCGCTTACATCTTCGGCATGGCCGTGCTCTGCCAGATAGGCGCGCATGCCCTGATCAGCTGGGCCCTGGGATATGTCTCCGACCTTTACGTTTCGACATGGCAGACCTTCGAAGGCGTGGTCACGATAATAATAGCCTTCTTCATATTCAGAGAAGCTCCGGCCCCCGTGCAGATCGTAGGCTGCATAGTCACTTTCGGGGGACTTCTTTACTACAACCTCAACGCTCAGGTCGACTGGGAGGACTGAGGCGAGCTGAAAGCCCCGGAGCGGGCGTGGTTGAAAATGTGCCCTTTAGTGTATATAATGTATTAGTATTTTCGGGAGAATGAGAATGAAAAATGCTAACGGCCGCGTGCTCGGCGTCATAGGCGGCATGGGTCCTCTTGCGACCCAGCTGTTTTACAAAATGGTAATAGAGAACACAGATGCTTCATGCGATCAGGATCACATCGACATGATCATACTTTCGCATGCCTCGATGCCGGACAGAACGCTCGCCATCGAAGAAGCAAGAACGGACGAGCTGGTCGAAAAATTAGGCGCAGATGCCCGCTTCCTTGAGGAGAGCGGCGTGACGTGCATAGCGGTGCCGTGCAATACCACTCACGTTATACTCCCGAAGCTTCAGGAGAAGGTCAGCATCCCGATAATCGACATGATAGAAGAAACGGCAAAGGAAGCTGCTTCGCACGGTGTCAAAAAAGTCGGCATCCTCGCGACTGATGGAACGATAGAGACGGGTCTTTATCACGCGGCCTGCGAGGCTCAGGGAATCGAGGCCGTATCGCCGCCGGCAGACGTCCAGGCGCATGTGATGCACATCATCTACGACAGCGTCAAGAGCGGCGAGCCTTTGGATATGGAAGATATACGGGCGATAGAGAGCTGGAAGGCCGAAGTCGGCTGTGAGAGATGCATCCTCGGATGCACGGAGCTGCCTCTGGTCAGAGAAAGCTTCAAAGAGCCCGAAAAATATATAGATGCGATGCTTATACTCGCAAGGCGCGCCGTCGAGGCGTGCGGAGCTCCGCTTACCGAGTAAGCGAACAGGGAAGAAAGATGGCGTACAAAGTCAGACTCGACGTGTTCGAGGGACCATTTGATCTCCTGGTCTATCTCATCGAGAGCGCCAGGATGAGCATATATGATATCAAGGTCTCCGAGATCACTTCGCAGTACATTGCATATATCGAAGAAGCTCAGAAGATGGACGTAGATGTGTCTTCTGAGTTTATGGTGCTTGCGGCAGAGCTCATCGACATCAAGTCGAAGATGCTTCTTCCCAGGATGAAGGCTGACCCGAACGATCCCGAACCGGAAGACCCGAGAACGGATCTCGCGATGCGCCTGCTGGAATACAAGCGCTTCAAGGCGGCGTCCAGGATGCTCAGAGAGGGAGAGGAGCACAGCCGTCTGATCTACGAAAAACCTCAGGAAGACATATCCGAGTACACGGATTCGCCTGACGAATATCTGAGCCTGGATATAGACCAGTTCGTGAAGGCCTTCGACAACTTCCTGATGAGAAAGAAAAAGATAGAAGATATCAGAAGGCGGTACGAGAGGATCGAGAGACAGAAGATCAGCGCCGCCCGCCGCATATCTTTCATAAAAGATCTGTTCAGGGCGGATCCGCACAAAAGGATCCCGTTCAGTGAAACGATCCAGGACAGGACGGACAGATACGACATCGCGCTGTCGTTCTCTTCCATCCTCGAGATGATAAAACAGAATCGCCTGACAGCGGAGCAGAAGAGACTCTTCGGAGAGATCTTCGTCGAAGCGACTGACCGCATCAACGAAGAGCCGAGGCAGGACGAAGCGGAAGATCAGGCAGTGATGGAAGGAGAAACGGTATGACGGCATCAAAGTCGGTAAAGAGCGCATTCGAGGCGATGATGTTCACATGGGGCGAGCCCCTTGAAGCAAGGACTGCCGCGGATGTTCTGAATATATCCGAGAAGGAGGCGCTCGCGGCCTTCGAGGAACTCATGGAAGAATACGAGCAGGAAAACAGGGGAATCAGGATCCGCAGGATCAATAAGAGTTTCCAGTTCGTAACAGACGAGCAATGTGCAGGATTCATAGAAAGGCTGTGCACACCGGTCAAGAAGAGAAAGCTCAGCCAGTCGGCGCTTGAAGTGCTGGCAATTGTCGCTTACCGTCAGCCGGTGACGAGAGGCGAGATCGAAGCGGTTAGGGGCGTCAAGTGTGAAAGGGTGCTCGAGGGCCTGATGAGGAAAGAGCTCATCATGGAAAAGGGCCGCTCGGATGCCATCGGAAGACCGATACTCTACGGAACGACGGATCAGTTCCTAAAGTACTTCGGCTTCTCCACACTGAAGGAGCTTCCTGACATCGAGGACATCGAAAGCGTGATCGAGGTGCCTGAGGGGTATGAAGAGGCTATACTCGAGAACCAGATATCGATGGATGAACTCGGTCGTCAGGAAGAAGAAAAGACAGCTGAGGTGATACCGCAAAATGAAACAGTATAATGTGACGGGGATGAGCTGCGCGGCGTGCAGCGCAAGGGTCGAGAAGGCCGTTGCCGGCGTAGCTGGAGTAAGCGAAGTCTCCGTGAGTCTTCTGACGAATTCGATGGGGGTCGAAGGCACGGCTTCGGCGAAGGACATCATCGCCGCAGTCGAAGCTGCCGGTTACGGTGCTTCCGTCAAGCGAAAGGAAGACATGAATGACGCATCCACCCTCGACACGGGTGAGGATGCTTTGAAAATGAGGCTGATCTCTTCGATCGGCTTTGTTCTGGTGCTCATGTATTTTTCGATGGGCCACATGATGTGGGGCTGGCCCGTGGGTCCGCTCGAGGGAAAGCACTTCGCCATGGGTCTGGTGCAGATGGTCCTCGCCCTCATCGTTATGGTGATCAACAAAAAGTTCTTCATAAGCGGCTTCAGAAGCCTGGCGCACAGGGCGCCGAACATGGACACCCTGGTCGCTCTGGGCTCGGGAGCCTCGTTCATATGGAGCCTGTACGTCCTGTTCGGACGGATACTCCCCACGGGAAAGATGGAGCCGATGTACTTCGAATCGGCCGCGATGATCCTGGCTCTGATCACAGTAGGAAAACTCCTTGAGGCAAGATCGAAGGGCAGGACGACGGATGCCCTAAAGAGCCTGATGGAGCTGGCGCCGAAGACGGCCATCCTCATTGAAGGCGGCGTAGAAAGAGAAGTCCCCATAGAGGAGATCAAAGCGGGCGACATGTTCGCGGTCCGTCCCGGAGGCTCTGTTCCTGTCGACGGCTCGGTAGAGGAAGGCGCGACTTCGGTAGACGAGTCGATGCTGACGGGCGAGAGCATACCGGTCGACAAAGAAGCGGGAAGCGAAGTCTTCGCGGGAACGATCAATCTGCAGGGATACATCGTATGCCGCGCAACGAGGGTCGGAGAGGACACGAGCCTGGCCGAGATCATAGGTCTGGTAAGCGACGCTCAGGCGACGAAGGCCCCTATAGCAAAGACGGCAGACAAAGTTTCCGGCATATTCGTGCCGGTCGTAATAGGAATAGCGCTGGTCACTCTGATCATCTGGCTGCTCGTGGGAGCGGCGGCAGAGCAGGCTCTGGAGCGCGCCATCAGCGTACTCGTCATCAGCTGCCCCTGCGCGCTCGGACTTGCGACGCCTGTTGCCATAATGGTCGCGAGCGGCCTTGGCGCGAAGAACGGTATACTCTTCAAGACGGCGACGTCGCTTGAAGAAGCGGGCAAGACGGGCATCGTAGTAATGGACAAGACCGGTACGATCACGGAAGGAAAGCCGGGCATCACAGATATACTGGCGGCCGAAGGCGTGAGCGAAGAAGAACTCATGGACGCGGCAGGTCTTCTGGAGATAAGGAGCGAGCATCCGCTGGCCCGTGCGATCACAGGAAGGCTCTCTGAGGAGCAGGCGAAGGAGATGCTGGAAGCGGATATTGCGGACTTCGAAGTCGTATCCGGCCACGGCCTCAGGGCTGTGCTTGGTGCGGGAAGCGGCGATCCGGCAAGCGGCGGAGCAGGCGCCGAACTGAGGGGCGGTAACGCCGGCTACGTCGGTGAGGCTGCAGCCATACCAGAGGCGACGCTGAAGAGGGCCGATGAGCTTGCGGGAGAAGGAAAGACATGTCTCTTCTTCGAAAAAACCGGAAGATTCCTCGGCATGATAGCAGTTGCGGACATCGTCAAGGAAGACGCTGCGCAGGCGATAGCTTCTCTTAAGGACCTCGGTCTCAGGACGGTCATGCTTACTGGAGACAACGCCGTTACGGCCGGGGCGGTCGGAAGGCTCGCGGGAGTCGATGAAGTCATAGCGGAGGTCCTTCCTGACGGAAAGGAAAAAGCTGTCAGCTTGCTGAAGGATATCGGCAAGGTCATGATGGTCGGCGACGGCATCAACGACGCGCCGGCACTGGTGGGAGCCGACATCGGAGTCGCCATCGGCGCGGGCACCGACGTTGCCATCGACGCGGCCGAGATAGTGCTCGCAAGAAGCAGCCTGAAAGACATCCCCGCGATGATCAGGCTCAGCAGAAAAACTCTGAAGAATATACACGAAAACCTTTTCTGGGCGTTCTTTTATAATATAATAGGTATACCGCTCGCGGCGGGAGTGTGGATCCCGGTGTTCGGATGGACGCTCGGACCGATGTTCGCTGCGGCGGCGATGAGTCTGTCAAGCTTCTGCGTGGTGGCGAACGCGCTGCGCCTGAACTTCCTCGGCATATATGACTC
>CAMNNG010000013.1 GCA_946545145.1 uncultured Bacillota bacterium | reverse complement strand
GGCACCGGAACGATGACGTTCTTCGCGTCCTCAAGAAGATCCGCCGGGACATATATCTCGATGTCCTGCGTCGTGTTGCTCCCCAGAGCGATCTCCATGAAGTTGCCGGCTCCGGAGTATCTCTTCACGCACGGTATGTCTTCACTGCGAAGCTTTGACTCTATGATATCCGCTTCGAACGAATCCTTTACCGTAGTGAGATAGACCCCGTCGCGCCACTGGACGCCTTCAGCGTTCTTTTTGTCTCTGTCGAAAAAACCCATTTCTTTATCCTTTCGGTAAGAGCCGCCGGCTATACAGCCTTCGTCTCGACTTCTTCTACCAGTTTGGCCGCGAAGTCTTCAACGCTCATAGCTCCGAGTTCACCGACCTTGCCGGAGCGGACAGCAAGCGTGCCTGCTTCCTCTTCTCTCTCGCCGATGACGCACATGTACGAAACTCTCTCGTTTCTGGCTTCTCTGAGCTTGTAGCCGATCTTCTCGTTACGATCGTCGACTTCTACTCTGAGGCCCTTGGCCCTCAGCTCTTCAGCTACCTTGTAAGCGTAGTCGTTGAACTTCTCTGTTACTGTCATCAGTCTTACCTGGACAGGTGCGAGCCACAGCGGGAATTTGCCCTCGAAGTGCTCTGTCAGGATGCCGATGAATCTCTCGACCGAACCGAAGATCGTTCTGTGGATCATCCACGGTGTGTGCTTCTCACCGTCAGCTCCGATGTATGTTACATCGAATCTTCCCGGCATCTGCATGTCGAGCTGGATCGTTCCGCACTGCCATGTCCTTCCAACCGCGTCCTCGATGTGGAAGTCGAGTTTCGGGCCGTAGAACGCGCCGTCGCCTTCGTTGATCGTGTATTCCATGCCCTGTCCTTCGATCGCGTCACGCAGCGAATCCGTAGCCAGAGCCCACTCTTCTTCTGTTCCCATGCTGTCCTCCGGACGCGTGGAAAGCTCTACGTAATATTTGAATCCGAACATCTGATAAACTTCGTCGAAGAACTTGATGACGTTCGATACTTCTTCTCTCGTCTGCTCAGGTGTGTGGATGATGTGAGCATCGTCCTGTACGAACGTCCTTACTCTCATCAGTCCGTGCAGAGCTCCTGAAAGCTCATGTCTGTGGACCTGGCCCATCTCGGCCATCCTTACAGGAAGATCTCTGTAGGAATGGAGCTTTCTCTGATATGAAAGGATGGCGCCCGGGCAGTTCATCGGCTTGATAGCATAGTCTTCATCGTCGATCTTCGTGAAGTACATGTTGTCCTTGTAGTGATCCCAGTGGCCCGATGTTCTCCAGAGCTGCTCGTTGAGGATGAGCGGCGTTCTGATCTCGACATAGCCGTGCTTGATGTGCTCTGTCTTCCAGAAGTACTCGAGCTCGTTTCTGAGGATCATGCCCTTCGGCAGGAAGAACGGGAATCCCGGACCTGCATCGGAGAACATGAAGAGATCCATCTCTTTGCCGATCTTTCTGTGGTCGCGCTTTTTAGCCTCTTCCATCTTTGTCAGGTAAGCATCCAGCTCTTCCTGAGTCGGGAAGCTCGTTCCGTAGATCCTCTGCAGCATCTTGTTGTTCGAGTCGCCTCTCCAGTAAGCACCTGCTACGCTCGTCAATTTGAAAGCGCCGATCTGGCCTGTGCTCTCGATGTGCGGTCCTGCGCACAGATCGTCATAGTCGCCCTGTTTGTAGAAGGAGATCGTCTCGCCTTCCGGAAGATCCTCGATCAGTTCGACTTTGTAGTCTTCGTTCTCGGACTTCGCCCACTCGATAGCCTCTTCTCTCGTTCTCTCATGATACTCGAGTTTGAGGTTCTGCTTGATGATCTTCTTCATCGCCTTTGTCAGCGTCTTAAGATCTTCTTCGTCTATCTTGTGGTCAAGGTCGATGTCGTAATAGAATCCGTCATCGATAGCCGGTCCTATTGCCAGTTTTGCCTCAGGCCATGTCTGCTTGATAGCCTGAGCCAGGACGTGTGACGTCGTATGTCTGAACGCTTTTCTCTGTTCCTTGTCATTGAAGTCTACTTTTGCAAGTGCCATGTTATTTTTCCTCCATTGCTAGATCTATTAGTTTAGATATAAGTTCATGGTATTCGAGGCCCGTCGCCGTCCACATCTGCGGATACATGCTCGTCGGGGTGAATCCCGGTATGGTGTTCAGTTCGTTGAATACGACCTCTCCCGTGCCGTCCTCGTAGAAGAAATCGACCCTCGCCATTCCGGCGCATCCCATTTCTTTGTATATCTTTACCGCCCAGTCGCGGAATTCATCGAGCTTCTCTTCGGCGACGTCCGTTACAATCTGTGTCTTCTGCAGGGTTGTACTGTATTTGGCTTCGTAAGTATAGAACTCCTGAGCCGATATTACCTCCCCGACTTTCGCCGCTACGGGCTCCGCGTTGCCGAGAACAGCCGTCTCGAACTCGCGTCCCTTTATCATTTCTTCGACCAATACCTTAGGACCGTAGGAGAGAGCGAGTTTGATGCCCTCGAAAAGTTCCGTGCGGTCTTTCACCTTGGTGATGCCGACGCTCGATCCCGTACTCGCCGGTTTGACGAACATCGGGTAAGCGCCAATTTCCTCCTCTATCTCACCGATGATCTCTACGGCCCTCGTTATGAAGTCCTGCCTTGAGACCATGTAATAAGCTGCCTGCCTGACTCCCGTCCTTGCAGCAAGGATCTTGGTAAGCGTCTTGTCCATCGAGCAGGCGCTCGATCCGACTCCGGCTCCTACGTACGGAAGTCCCGCGATCTCGAACAGACCCTGTATCGTTCCGTCCTCGCCGCATTCGCCATGGAACATCGGGAAGACGCAGTCTATCCTGATCTTCTCTCCTTCGCATACTATGCCGTGCACGCTCCTGTCGGGAGATACGATCGCTTCTTTGTTCGACGGGTGGTTCTCCCATCTTCCGTCAGCCATCTCCTCGGAAGGCGCATCTGTCAGAAACCATCTGCCTTCCTTCGTGATGCCGATCTTCAGAACATCGAAACGCTCTGTATCGATGTGTTTCACCATTGCCGCAGCGGAGTTTCTGGAGACTTCGTGCTCCGGAGACGTTCCGCCGAACAATATGAGTACTTTCATTTTTTCTTCCACTTGTTCCACTTCTTTCCTGTCTTAGGTTATATAAACGGGTTTTTATATATCCAGACTATTTTATCATATCTTCGTAATATTTCACTGCTTTATCTATATCATCGTCATAGATCATCTGACCGTTCTTCATGACGATGCCTCTTTTGCAGAATTCCTGCGCCACGCCTGTCGCGTGCGTTACGAACAGCAGAGTGATGCCGTCCGTCTGCATGACTTCGTTGACGCGCCTGATGCACTTCTTCTTGAACTGCGCGTCGCCTACGCTGAGCGCCTCGTCTATGATCAGTATCTCCGGGTCGATATTGACGTTGATGGCGAAGCCGAGCCTTGCCTTCATACCGCTCGAATACGTCCTGACCGGCTGGTCCATATAGTCGCCGATATCAGCGAAGTCCTCTATTACCGGTTCGAGCTTTTTGATATCGGCATCCTTGATGCCCATCAGCTGTCCTTTGAGATATATATTCTCTCTGCCCGTCAGTTCCTGGTCGAAACCTGCAGTCAGCTCGAGAAGCGCGCTGACCCTGCCGTTGACGATGACGTCGCCCGTCGTCGGGAAGGTTACGCCTGTTACCATCTTCAGGATCGTGGACTTTCCGGCTCCGTTCTTTCCGAACAGAGCTACGGCCTCGCCCTTCTTGACCTGGAAGCTGACGTTCTTCACAGCGTCCTTCTTCTTGAACGGGGTGCTCTTCTTGAAAACGCCTATCAGCCTTTTCTTGTCGTTCTTGTAGAGCTTGTACGTTTTCGTTACGTCTTTGAATTCTATTATATTTTCACCGTTTGCTACTTTTGCCATATTGTCCGTTTCTTTTTTTCTAATGCTTTTCTGCCCGCTTAAAGTACGTCGGGTATCTCTTTTCTCAGTTTTTTGTAAGCCCACAGAGCCAGGATCCACATCGCGATCATCTCACACAGATATGCCGCGAGGAGCTTGGGCTGCTCCCAGAACCATCTGTGGTATACGAAGCAGTTCCTGTATCCTTCGACCGTATACGTTATAGGATTCAGTTTGAATATCAGCTGAACCCACTTCACCGGTATGGTGTGGATGTCGAACATTATGCCCGACAGCCAGAACAGCGCCATCGTGAACGATCTTACGAGATTGATAAAGTCCTTGCTGATCGCTCCGAGCATCGAGCTGAACATGCACCAGCCGACGCAGAATACGTACATCAGCACCATGTAAAACGGCAGCTGCAGATAGTATATCGACGGCATCATCCCGCCGGCGATATACAGCAGGATAACGACTGCGAGCAATATTATATGGACCACCAGATGCGACAGACCGACGAATGTCGGTATCGTGGATATCGGGAATTTCATCTTCGTTACGAGATGCCTGTACGATCTCATCGCGCCGGCTCCCTGGTTGATCATCTCCTGTACGTAGAACCACGATATTATGCCCGCGATCAGCCAGAAGAAGAACGGAAATCCGTCGATACCGGCTCTTCCCCTCAGTCCTGTCGAGAAGGCGAACCAGTATACGAAGATGGTCACGGATGGCTTGATGATCGCCCATGCCCATCCGAGCGCTGCTCCGTTATATGTCTTCATCAGATCAGCTTTGGCAAGCCTGAATATCTGGCTCCTCCATGCTATATGTTCTCTTATTATCTCAGTTAGTCCCATTCTATTTTTTGTCCTTGTTGGTGTACTGTACCGGCTGTCCTTCGTAGTAGCCGGACTCGTATGATACCAGTTCGCTTATTTCCTTCACTCTGTCTGTCGGGTCGTAACCCTTCTGCCCGAATATGTCTTCATGAAGATCTATTACGTTCGACTCCAGCGTGATGGGGACATCATACCATATTCCCGAAAGCTGGGCACCGTCCCATGTGTACGGCCAGCCTACGCTGTCAGCGATCTCTATTGACTTCTGGTCCCAGAAGAGCTCCATCAGATCCTTCGTCGGGATGTTCGTAGTGATCTCCGGAAGCGTGTTGTCGCATAGGGCGTTGATCTTCTTGAGTCCCTCGGCCTTTTCGTCGAAGACTATATTCTTGCACTTGGAGATCGTCGCTTCGATCGTCTTTCTGATCCTCGAGGCTCTCTCGGAGTCTCCGCCTCCGACCTTTCTGATCCTGCAGTATGTAACTGCCTGTATACCGTTCAGCGTCTGCTTTCCGGCCTTCTTGATCGGGGTCGGATCGCCCTCGAGGCTCTTGTTCGTATCCTTGATGTATTTGTTCATCTCGTCGATCTCATAGTCATGGATCGTCATCTCGAGGCCGCCAAGGTTGTCGACGAAATCGGCTACCGTCTGCCAGTCTACGCGCACGAACTCGCTGATGTTGAGATCGAGGTTCCTGTTGATGGCCCTGATCGTATTGACCGGGCCGCCGTAAGCATGCGCGTGCGTCAGCTTGTCTATCCTCAGTTCGCCTACTTCATCGAGCTGGAGGAAGGAGTCTCTGACGACGGATATCATCTTGACCTCGCCGGTGCTCTTCTTTATGCTCATGATTATCATGGCGTCGCTCCGGCAGGATTCTATATCCTCGCCCTTTCTCTTGTCTATGCCGAGGATCAGGATGTTCCTGTAATCCTTGAGATCCTTTGCGACCTGCTCGTCTATCTCGAGGTCTTCATCGTCGAGTGTGACATGATCCATCGAGTCGAGCTTTTCCTCAGCCCAGTCAAGAGTCCTGTTCCCTAGGATGTATCCCGCAGCAGCGAGCACACCAAGGATCGCAAGAATGATGACGAGGATTATCGCGGCGATCTTCGCCTTGCTCTTTTTCTTTTTCTGTTTTTTGTTGTTATTGCCGCCCGGCGCACCGCCGATCTCTACCATCGGTGTTACGTCGGGATTATTACTGAGATCAGACATTCATCAACCTCACAAATTCTTCTGTCCTTGCGCAAATATCGTCAGCTCCGAAAACGGCCGAGCCCGCGACCGCTATGTCAGTGCCGCACGATATGACTCTCTGTATATTGCCTGTTGTGACGCCGCCGTCGATCTCGATCTTGTACGAAAGACCTCTCTCTTCTCTGATCCTGGCGAGCTGCTCTATCTTCGGCAAGGTCCCTTCTATCAGCTTCTGTCCTCCGAATCCCGGATTGACACTCATCACCAGAACAAGATCGACTTTGTCAAGGATGTTCTCGAGTGTCCAGACCGGAGTCGCGGGATTGATCGATACGCCTGCCCCCACTCCGAGCGATCTGATGAATTCGATGCTCCTGTCGAGGTGGCGCGTCGCTTCCTGATGGACAGTTATGTATTTCGTATTATCTGTAACGAAGCCTTCAGCGTATTTGTCCGGATCTTCTATCATAAGATGGACATCGAACGGAAGCTTCGTCTTTCCGAGCAGACACTTCATTACATACGGTCCGAAACTGATATTCGGAACGAAGTGTCCGTCCATTACATCTATATGCAGCAGACCCGCTCCGCCCTTTTCCGTCTTTTCGACGTCCTCGGCGAGGCGCGAGAAATCTGCCGATAGTATCGATGGTGCAAGGATGCTCATTGGTTTCTCCCTTACTGCTTTCTCTTCCTCAATAGCTTTTGTTTGCCTTAATAGCTGTTGTTCTTTCTGATATCCTCAAGCTGGGATACGTACGATTCGTATCTCGACCGCTTTATCTGTCCGTTTTCGACTGCTTCGGTCACGACGCAGCCCGGCTCTTTCAGATGACGGCAGTCATCGAAGCGGCACTGTCCGATCAGAGGCCTCATCTCCGGGAACATGAACTGAAGGTCTGCTTCTTCCTTTCCCGGTATCTCGAACGATGTGAATCCCGGTGTGTCGTAGACGACCCCGCCTCCGTCGAGCTCGAAGGTCTCGACATGGCGCGTCGTGTTCTTTCCCCTTCCGGTCTTGTCCGAAAGTTCACCTGTCTCAGCTCCGCCTGACGGCTTGAGCATGTTCACTATCGTCGATTTTCCTACTCCCGAAGCTCCGGCAAACGCCGTCCTTTCGCTTCCCAGAGCGGCGATGAGTTCTTCTTTTCCTTCGCCTGTCCTCGCCGATATCCTGACCAGCGGATATATATCGCTGTAGGTATCTTCGAGCATCGCCAGCGTCTCTTCGTCGGCCTCGTCGATCTTGTTGACGCACAGCATCGCGTGCGTATCCGCTTCCTCGGCCATCACCAGGAGCCTGTCTATGACCCCCGGCGCGGGCGCCGGCTTTCCGGCCGAAACGACTATGCACAGCGTGTCGACGTTCGCGATCGGCGGCCGTATGAAGCTGTTCTTTCTCGGATATATCTTCGTCACAAAGGCTTCCATGTCTCCCTCGTGCGTTATCTCGAACTCGCATTCATCGCCCACGAGAGGCGTTATGCCCTGCTTTTTGAATACTCCTCTTGCCCGGGATTCGTATACAGCTTCACCATGTTTGACATAGTAGAATCCCGAAAGCGCTTTGACTATCCTTCCCTTCATCAGGACAGCTCTCCCGTCGTGAAGTCGGCGTTGCGTCTCATCACTGTGTCGTTGTCGAATACGACTGTGATCGTTCCCTGACCCTGGCCTTTGATCTTGATGGTCTCGCCCTCGTCGCTCTTCTGTCTCTGAGCGTTCGAGATGACGTTCCTCGTTCCGTTCTTGTCGGATACTGTGACCGTCAGGTAGAAGACGTCGTTCTGAGCGTCAGCATAGTCGATGTACAGCTGGACAGTCTTCGATTCGACTTCCTTGCTGATGGTGAATCCTATGCTCTTTCCTTTTTCAAGCTCAGTTCCGGACGGGTATTCCTGATCTATGACCAGACCCGGCTTGTAGTCGCTGCTGGACTCTTCCGAAATGTTTCCGACCTCGAAGCCCGCATCGGTTATGGCATTCTTGGCCTGCGACTCTGTGAGACCGATGAGGTTCGGCACTTCGCCTTCCTCCTTGCCTTCGCCGTCACTGACATCGATCGTTACCGTGTCGCCCTTCTTCGCCTTTTCACCGGCTCCCGGCGACTGGTTGACTACGATGCCCTCCGTCTGAGGCGCGGTCACCACCCTTACTTCGACTTCATATTCTGACTCTTCGAGGAGCTTCTTTGCATCCTTCTCAGACAGTCCCACTACCTGCGGGACTACGCTCTCATCCGATCCCTTGGATACGGTGAGTTTTATGGTCGTGTTCTTCTTGACCTTTTCTCCGGCAGGCGGATCCTGATCCATTACCTCACCGGTCTTGTATTCGTCACTTTCTTCGTATTTGACTACGTCTACATCGAGTTCTTTCGACTCAGCGATCTCCTGCGCTTCCTCGACCGTTCTTCCTGTGAAGTCCGGCACCTCTATATCAGGCTGGCCGATGATGCCGAGCGAATGGGCCGCGATCGCAAGTCCTGCAGCTACCGCCGCTACTATCAGCAGCGCCGTGATCACGCGGCGGCGGCGTCTCTTCTTCGCGGCTGCTATAGCAGGAGGCACAGTATCGCGCTCAGGCTCTTCCTGATCCTCGCTGTAGATGTACGGCTCCGACTGGACCGGCTTGATGGTCTGCGTCTTGTCGGCTCCCATGAACACCGAGCTTCCTACTACTCTGCTTACGAGATCTATATTGTCCAGCGCCTCGATCATTTCCTCAGCGCTCTTGAACCTGTTGCTCTGGAACTTGTCCGTCGCCTTCATGACGATCTTCTCAAGCCCCGGAGGGATGCCGTCCACCAGCTTCGAAGGCGGCGTGATCGGCTCGTTGATGTGCATCAGGGCAACGCTGACCGGGTTGTCCGCATCGAACGGGACTTCGCCTGTAAGCATCTCGTACATGACGATTCCCAGCGAATAGATGTCGCTCTTCTCATCGACGTATCCGCCTCTCGCCTGCTCCGGTGAGAAGTAGTGGACCGATCCCATTATGGTCTCGCTCGTTCCATCGACGATAGTCGTCGTGCTGATCGCCTTTGCGATACCGAAGTCCGCTATCTTGCACACGCCGTCCTCGTTGACGAGGATGTTGTGCGGCTTGACGTCCCTGTGCACGATGCCGTGCTTGTGGGCTGCGGCAAGACCGGAAGCGATCTGCTTCGAATAGTCAATAACTGTATTATAGTCAAGCGGCGCTCTCTGCTTGATGAGGCGGCTCAGCGGCATGCCCTCAACGAGCTCCATGACTATATAGTTGATATTTCCTTCTTTTCCGACGTCATATATGCTGACTATGTTCGGATGCGAAAGGCTCGCAGCCGCGTGCGATTCCTTTCTGAAATTGTTTATGAATTTGTCATCGTTAGTGTATTCGGGCTTCAGGATCTTCACGGCTACCGCTCTGTTGAGGAGACGGTCCTTCGCCTTGTAAACGACAGCCATTCCGCCGTCGCCGATCTTTTCGAGAAGCTCGTATCTTCCTACGATCACTTTACTGCCCATCTGCAGCCTCCCTTCGATTACTGAGACACACTACTGTAATGTTGTCTTTTCCGCCCGCTCTGTTTGCCTGTTCCACCAGGTCCAGTGCCAGCGTCTTCATATCGGGTCTGGTGTTGATCAGCTCACACATTTCATCTTCGGTGACCTCGTTATAAAGACCATCTGTGCAAAGCAGTATCACGTCATCTTCCTCCAGATCGGTCTGATAAAAGTCCGGTCTTACGTGCTCTTCAGCACCGACGGCCCGCGTTATAACGTTGCCGCGTTCGTGATACTTCGCTTCATCAGGCGTGATTACGCCAAGTTTGAGAAGCGTGTTGACATACGAATGATCCTCCGTCACCTGGAACAAACTGCTGCCGCGTTTAATATACGCGCGGCTGTCGCCAATGTTTACAAAGTAAGCTTTGTCATCCCTTACATAACATATGACGAGCGTCGTTGCCATTCCTCTGCTGCCCGGGAACTCACTCGCTATCGAGAGTATGCTCCTGTTCACCTCGCTTACGCACTCTTCGAATGCGGCCGCGAGGTCGATCTCATCTTCTATCTTCGCGAAATCATGCTTTCTTACATATTCCGCAACACAAGTCACTGCCGCCCTGCTTGCCACTTCGCCCGAGTTGTTGCCGCCGACTCCGTCGGCGACGACGTAGAGCTGATCCTGCGGCATGACAAGGCAGGCATCCTCGTTGTTCTTTCTTGTTATTCCTTTATCGCTCGCAAAATTTGCTTTGATCATTGTTATCTTATGCTCGCTGTTTCACGGTCGATTATCGATCCTGCTTTTCTCATCTTGCAGATGAAGAATCCGTCTGTGCCGTCTATGTTCGGCAGGAACTGTCTGCTTTCTTCCACGCTGAACTGGTTCGTCTTGCGCAGGAAGTCAGCAACGACTCTTTCGTTCTCATACGGGTTGATCGTGCATGTGACATACATCAGTACGCCGCCCGGTTTTACATAGTTTGCGGACGCACGGAGTATGGCAAGCTGTTTCGCCGGAAGCAGCTGGACTTCTGCCTCATTGTCCTTGTATTTGATCTCAGGCTTTCTGCGGATGACTCCGAGTCCCGAGCACGGAACGTCGAGCAGTACGCTGTCAGCCTTGCCTATCATCGTGGAGTCGACTCTCGTCGCATCCCACGTTCTCGTCTGTATTATGTTGATGCCGAGCCTCTTTGCTTCGCGGTCGGCGATCTCTACTCTTCTCTTGTATACGTCAGAAGCGATGACAACGCCCTGGTTGTTCATGCGCTCTGCGATAGCCAGAGCCTTGCCGCCCGGAGCCGCGCACATGTCCATAACGACATCGCCGTGCTTCGGATCGAGCATCTGGGCTACCATCTGAGCCGCTTCGTCCTGTACCGAGAAGTGTCCGTCCTTGTAGAACGTAGTCTCGAGGAGGCCGGGGCCCTTTACGTGCAGAGCGTTGCTTGCGAACTTGCCCTCTGTTACCTCAAAGCCCTTTCCTTCGAGCTCTTTGATCATATCCGGCTTCATGATCTTCAGCCAGTTGAGACGGATGCATACGCTCGGAGTCTCGTTTCCGGCTTTGAGAAGATCCTCGACGAAATCGACGTCATACGACTCCAGCCAGAGCCTGATGATCCACGGATCGTACGAGTACTTGACCGAAAGGTATTTCACCTCGTCCTCTGTCCTGTCCGGAAGCTTGATCGTGTATTTCTTCGTGATGTACGATCTGAGCACGCCGTTGACGAAGCCCTCTCTTCCTCTCGAGAACTTCTTCGCGAGCTGTACGCTCTCGTTGACGGCTGCATACTCCGGAACGGAATCCATCTTGGCGAGCTGATAGATGCCCATCCTGAGGATGGTCAGGTCGCTCTTCTTGACATGAGCGACATCTCCCGGAATGAGTTCATCTATTACATAGTCGAGGAGCATCTTGTTCTCCAGGACTCCGTATACCAGTTCACGTACGAACGGAACGTTCGTCGGCTTGTGGAGTATGACCTGATGGTTCGTAGCCAAGTTCGAATAAGCATTCTTCGTCTCGACATCCATCAGGGTGTGGTAAGCTGTTCTTCTGTTAATGTCCATCAGTTCCTCCCTCTAATAAGTAGTATTCTGAGAAGCTGAGCGACGGCCACGGCCAGGGCTGCGACGTACGTCAGAGCCGCTGCCGAAAGGACCTTCTTCGCACCAGCAATTTCTTCTTCATAAACGATGCCTTCAGCCTCGATCTCCTTGAGCGCCCTGCTGCTGGCATTGAGCTCGACCGGCAGGGTCACAAGGTGGAAGAGCACTACTCCTCCAAAGGCGAAGACACCAATATTGAATATCATATTACCTCCGGCATAATGACCGGCCTGTATCATAAATATCCCCAGTATCAGAAGCGGCCAGCTGGCCATGGATACAAAATTGACCGGGGCTGCGATAGCATTCCTTATACTCAAAAGCGCGTATCCCGTCTGATGCTGAAGAGCGTGGCCGCATTCGTGGGCCGCGATAGCAACAGAGGATATGCTCGTATCATCATATACCGACTGCGACAGTCTGACGACGCGCTTCGACGGATCATAGTGATCGGAGAGTTCTCCCGCCACGCGCTCGATGGGCACATCGTGAAGACCGTGCATATCCAGGATCATCCTCGCCGTGCGCTCGCCTGTGATGCCGCGCTGGTTGGGTATCCTTGCATACCTCGAGTAAGCGGATTTGACTTTCGTCTGGGCAAACAGCGCCAGCAGGAATGCCGGTATCAGTATTATAAATGTCCAGTCGTAATAAAACATCCTTCCTCCTTAAAGGTTACCCTTTATTGTAACCTAAAACAGTATGGATTTCAACGTTCTTGCCTCTCAGCCAGTCAGAAGTCTGCATGCGCCTTTTTCCCGGCGACTGCACCTCCGTGAGGAGAAGCACTCCGTTTCCCGTCTGCACTGCTATCCCGTCTTTTCCGAGAGCCGTTACTCCGCCCGGCCTTTCATCGCCGAACGCGTACATCGCCTCGTCTTCGGCGGGCACGACAGACGCCTTCCACACCTTGAGCATCTCGTCATTGAAATACGTATATGCTCCGGGCCACGGGCGGTAAGCCCTGACCTTTCTCTCTATTTCCTTAGCGCTCCTCGTAAAGTCGATCAGCCCGTCCTTCTTGCTGATCATCGGAGCGTACGTTGCTTTTTCATCGTCCTGCTTCTCAGGCGCAGCCTCGCCCTTCTCGATCATGTCGATGGCGCTGACGAGCATCCTTCCGCCCATCTCAGCGAGCTCGTCGTGGAGCTGCTCGAGGTCCTTTTCACCGACCGGCGTCTCCTCCTTAAGGAGCATGTCGCCCGTGTCCATCCCCTCGTCCATCTGCATTATCGTAACGCCTGTGACCCGGTCGCCCTTCAGTATCGCGTGCTGCATCGGGGCAGAGCCCCTGTGCCTCGGCAGGATGGACGCGTGAGCGTTGATGCATCCGAACCTGGGCATATCCAGAAGAGCCTTGGGCAGGATCTTTCCGTAAGCCGTTACCGCTATGATGTCGGGTGAGTAAGCGGATATTTCGCTTATTGCTTCTTCGGTTATCTTAGCAGGCTGAAACACCGGTATGCCCAGCTCTTCAGCTGCGGCCCTGACCGGCGTCGGCTTTATCTTCTTTCCTCTGTCCTTCGCTGCGTCAGGCTGGCTGACCGCGAGGACCACTTCGTGCCGTGATCCCGCGAGAGCCCTGAGGGACTCAGCGGCGAAGTCCGGCGTTCCCATGAAAACTATCCTCATATTACCTCGATCCTTCTGTAAAAAGCGGTTCTACTCTTCTTCGGTTTCTTCTGCGGCGTCCTTCGTGGGATCGTGTACGTCTTCGGCCTTCTGCGTGTACAGTATGCCGTCGAGATGATCGATCTCATGCGAAGCGACTACAGCCTCGAAATCATTGAAGGTATACTGCTTCATCGTGCCGTCGTAGTCGAGAGCGTTGACCTTCATGCTGAGGGGCCTCTTCACTCTTCCGATGAGGCCCGGGACGCTGAGGCATCCCTCATAGCCTTCCTGCTCGCCCATCGTGCCCATGATCTCCGGATTGATGAGATAATAGACCTTTTCAGGTTCGGGCTCGAGGATGCACATCCTCTTGAGAAGTCCGACCTGCGGCGCGGCGATGCCGACGCCCTCGCTGGCCCTCATGGTCTCGAGCATGTCGTCGAGCATCTCTCTGATGCGGTCGTCGACCTCCTCGACCTTCCTGCACTTCTTGTTCAGTATTGGTTCTCCTTCAACGAAAATGTTTCTTAAAGCCATCTTTAACCTCTCCAAATGCTGTATGGATTGACATCCACCGTGATATGTACTCTGCTCTCTTTTTCTGCCGTTTTCTCCTTCAGCGTCGCGAGGCCGCCGAAGTATCTGTTCCTCATGCCCTTCGGACATCTGAGGAGAAGGCACTCTTTGTAGCCTTCTTTTCTGTTCGCTACGATCATCGGCCCGCGCATCATCGGTCCGCCTTCCGGCCCGAGTATCTGCATCAGGCTGCGCTCCCAGAAGGCCGCTGTGAACGGCGGCAGATCCCTCTCCTTTGACTGGAAGACGATCTGTATGAAATCGCTGAACGGGGGATGCCTCATGGCTCTCCTGAACATGATCTCCTTCTCGTAGAACGCGTCGTAGTCGTGATCCTTTGCTGCCTGCACCGCGTAGTTGTCAGGCGTGTATGTCTGTATAAGCACCCTTCCTTTTTCGCTGCCCCTGCCGGCTCTTCCGGCAGCCTGCGTGATCAGCTGGAAGGTTCTTTCAGCCGATCTGAAGTCCGGTATGTTCAGACTGATATCGGCAGAGAGTATGCCGACCAGTCCGACGTTCCTGAAGTCGAGGCCCTTGGCCACGACCTGGGTGCCTATGAGTATATTCGTCTTTTCTTTTTCGAAGTCCGATATGATCTTCTGAGCGCTCCCCTTCTTCCTCATCGTATCGAGGTCGAGCCTCGCCACCGAGGCTTCGGGGAACATCTTCCTGATCTTCTCGTCCACCTTCTCTGTGCCTGTACCGAAGAAGCCGATGTCTTCGCTTCCGCAGTCCGGACACCTTTCCGGCACCGGCTCGCGCCTTCCGCAGTAGTGGCATCTGAGCATGTTCTCGGACTTGTGATAAGTCATCGATATCCCGCAGTCGGGGCACTTTCTGACGCTGCCGCATGTCCTGCAGCTTACGAACGATGAATACCCCCTTCTGTTCAGGAACAGTATGACCTGCTTTTTCCTCTCGAGCTCTTCAAGCACGGCATCCCTCAGCGGAGGGCTGATGATATCGGAGGAGCCCGCCTTCAGCTGCTCTCTCATATCGATGATGCCGACCTCAGGCATTTCGTTCCTGTTGTATCTGTGCTTCAGCTCGATGCGCCTGTATATTCCTTCTTCGCTCCTGCTGTATGATACGACCGACGGGGTCGCGCTGCCCAGGACCACCTTTGCCCCGTGGTCCATGGCTCTTTTGACTGCCACCTCGACCGTATCGTACTTCGGATTCTTTTCGGATTTGTATGTGGCCTCGTGCTCCTCGTCCATTATTATGACGCCGATGTTTTCCATCGGGCAGAACACCGCCGACCTCGCGCCGATGACGATATTCACAAGGCCCCGCCTTATCTTCATCCATTCGTCGTGGCGCTCTCCGGGGGACAGCCTGCTGTGAAGGACCGCTATGTTCTCAGCGCCGAAGCGCCTCGCGAAGCGGTCTGTGATCTGCGCGGTAAGCGAGATCTCCGGGACCAGCATGACGGCTCCTTTGCCTTCACTGACAGCGCGCTCTATGAGGCGCATGTAGATCTCCGTCTTGCCGCTTCCCGTAACTCCGTGGATGAGATAGATGCCGTGACCTTCTTCCGCGGTGATCTCCTCAAGGGCAGCCTTCTGCTCATCTGTGAGCTCCGGCGCCTCTTCAGCGAATTCTTCGTAGTCGGCCGCTGAAAGCACCTGCCTGAGCTCTCCGCTCTTCAGGGCTTCGCCTGCCGGCGTGAAGAGATCCACCGCATCGATGTATCTTGTGAGATACCGCTTTTTCATCCAGGAAGCCGTCCTGACCATCTCTTCAGTCAGAGAGATGTCTTCGTCTTTTTCCTCGACGTATCTCAGCCGTTTGATCCCGGACGGAGCCTCGTCGTGCACGCCGAAAACGTACCCGGCCACCAGCCCCTTCCTGGTCGCGAATCTGACATATACCTTGCTTCCTGTTTCGACGCTGTCATCTTCACATCCGTATGTGTAAAGCCTGTCCGTCCTGTCGCTCTTATTATCAATGACAATGTCTACATATTTCATGCAGGATGCGCCTCCGCTTACTACAGAAGCAGTATGCCGTTAGCTTCGCACTCTTCGATCATGTCCTTCGGCCATACGGATACCTGTACCTCTCCGATATGAGCCTTTCTCATGAAGTACATGCAAAGACGGCTCTGGCCTATGCCGCCGCCGATCGTGTACGGAAGCTCTTTGTTGAGTATCGCCTGATGGAACGGGAGCTCTGCCCTGTCCATTGCGTTCGCCAGACGGAGCTGACGGAGCATGGCTTCCTCATCGACTCTGATGCCCATCGACGAGATCTCGAATGCGTGACCGAGGATGTCGTTGTAGAGCAGGATGTCGCCGTTGAGCGTCCAGTCGTCGTAGTCCGGAGCTCTTCCGTCATGCGGCTTGCCGGAAGCGAGAGTTCCGCCGATCTGCTTGAGGAATACGGCGCGCTTTTCCTTCGTGATAAGGTCTTCTCTCTCCTTCGGAGTCTTGTCCGGATACATATCCTCGAGCTCCTGCGAAGTGATGAAGAATATCTCGTTCGGAAGATCAGTCCTGATCTCCGGATAGTGTCTGTTGACGAAGTCGCCGAGGTTCTTCAGCGCTCTGTATATCTTGCTGACTGTATCTTCGAGATACTCGTCAGTTCTCTGCTCTTTCGTTATGATCTTTTCCCAGTCCCACTGGTCGACGTACATCGAGTGGATGTTGTCGAGCTCTTCATCGCGTCTGATCGCGTCCATGTCTGTATAGATGCCGTGGCCCGGTCTGATGCCGTATTTTCCCAGCGCCATCCTCTTCCACTTCGCGAGCGACTGAACGACTTCGATATCCTTCTCGTCCATGTCCTTCGAAGTGAACCTGACCTTTCTTTCGACGCCGTTAAGGTCGTCGTTCAGACCGCTTGCCGGGTCGACGAATCTCGGTGCCGAGACCCTGCGAAGCGACAGCCCGTAAGCGAGCTCAGACTGGAAAAAGTCCTTGATCTTCTTGATCGCTCTCTGGCTCTCCATGTAGCCGAGCGGTGATGAATAATCCTTGGGGATGATTAAGTTGCTCATTATCATTCTCCTTCTCTTCTTCTGATGGTTGATGCCTGTTCTAAGTGCCTGTCCTTCACGTTTCATATATCTT